>JAKBCI010000087.1 GCA_021807965.1 Actinomycetes bacterium | reverse complement strand
GACTGAGCGAGCTCTCGGTGCTCGAGGTTCGACTCGATCTCGCCGAATGGATGGACCGACTGGGCATGGACCCCGCCTTCGCCGAGCGCCACCTGAATGACGGTTTCTCTGGTGGCGAACGCAAGCGCAACGAGGTGCTGCAGATGGCCCTGCTCGAACCGGTGATCGCGCTGCTCGACGAGACCGACTCCGGCCTCGACATCGACGCGCTGCGCGTCGTCGCTCGCGGCGTGCGCACGGTTCGCGAGCAGCACCCTGACATGGGCACCGTCGTCGTCACTCACTACGTCAAGTTGCTCGAAGAGATCGAGCCCGACCACGTTCACATCCTTGTCGACGGACAGATCGTTCACAGTGGCGGCGTAGAGATTGCTGCGGCCATTGAGCTCGACGGCTACGACGCCTGGCGGTCCGTCGTCCGATGAGCGCGTTCGATCCGCGACGGGTACGCGTGGACACCCCGCTGCTCGGCCGCGTCATCAATGGACGACCTATCACGTACCTCGACTCGGCGTCGTCGACGTTGCCGCCTCGCTCGGTCATCGAGGCGATGGACCGGTACTACACGCTGCACCACGCGAACGTCCACCGCGGGGTCTACCAAACCGCGGTCGAAGCGACTGACGTCTACGAGGGTGCCCGTGCCTCGGTGGCACGGTTCATCCACGCCCCCGGTGGCGCCAACGAAATCGTCTTTACCAAGAACACCACGGAGTCCTTCAACCTGCTCGCCAAGTCGTGGGGCGCCGCCAACCTCCAGCCGGGTGACGTGGTGCTCGTTACCGAGATGGAGCACCACGCCAACATCGTCCCGTGGTTCCAGCTCCGCAGTACCCACGGCATCGAGGTGCGTTTCGTTCCGGTCACCGACGCGTTCCGGCTCGACCTGACGAGCTTGGACCGCCTGTTCGAGGGCGTAAAGCTCTTCTCGTTCACCGCCACCTCCAACGTGTTGGGCACCCGTAATCCGGTCGCCGAGCTGGCGCGCGCCGCCCACGAGCGAGGCGCCCTGGTGGCCGTGGACGCCGCGCAGTCAGTCGGCCACCAGCCCACTGACGTCGTCGCTACCGACGTCGACTTTCTCTGCTTTTCAGCACACAAGATGCTCGGTCCGACGGGGCTTGGCGTCCTGTGGAGTCGCGCGGCCATCTTGGAGTCGATGCCGCCGTTTCTCGGCGGTGGCGGCATGATCGCCGACGTTCGCCTGGACGGCTACGTACCCGCCGACGGGCCGAGCCGGTTCGAGGCCGGCACTCCGCCCATCGCCGAGACCGCGGGGCTCGATGCCGCCATTCGCTATCTCGAGGGTCTGGGCATGGAGAACCTCGTGGCCCACGAGCAGCGTCTCACCAGTGACGCGCTACAACGCATCGCCGAGCGATTCAACGGTCGGGTGCGCATCATCGGGCCGGCCAGTGCCGACGACCGAAGCGGCGTGCTGAGTGTGGACGTCGAGGGCGTACACCCCCACGACGTCGCTCAGGTGCTCGACCAGTTTGGCGTCTGCGTTCGTCCGGGGCACCACTGCGCCAAACCGCTCATGCGACGCTTCGGACTCGCGGCCACCGCGCGGGCCTCGTTCGGTCCTTACTCAACGCTCGCCGATACCGACGTGCTGCTCGAAGCGCTCGACAGCGCCGTCTCGATGTTCGGATAGATCGTGGCGAATCTCGACGACCTCTACCGCGAGATCATCCTCGACCACTACCGGTCCCCTCGCAACCGCGGCGAGCTGACTGCCCCGGGCGTCATTCGCACCGAAGGCTATAACCCTCTGTGCGGCGACGAACTCACCGTCTATCTCGACGTACGCGACGGCGTCATCGTCGACATCAAGCTTACCGGGCACGGCTGCTCCATATCCCAGGCGTCGTCGTCGATGATGAGCGCCGCGGTCAAGGGCAAGACAGTCGTCGAGGCGCGCGAGACCATTGACCGATTCAAGGCGCTGATGACGGTACACCAGTCCGCGTTGGACGAACGAGCCGACCCGGTCGTGGCCGACGTGCGAACGATGGGCGAACTGGCCGCACTCCAGGGCGTGGTGAAGTTCCCCGTGCGCATCAAGTGCGCGACGCTCGCGTGGAATACGCTCAGCCAGGGTCTCGACGACGCCTACGACGTGCAGGGCACGGGGTCCCAGTAGGGCACGACGTTCGTCGGATTGGACGTCGTTGTCGATCGCGTCGTCGTGGTTACCGCGGTGCGGTGCGTGGTCGACGTGGTCACCGGCGCCAACGTCGTCGTCGTCACTACTGGCGGCAGCGGGGTCTGCCCCTGCTGATTGGGTGGCGGATTCGTCGGGGTGAGCAGCGACGAACCAAAGATGTTCACCAGCAGTTGCTGAGATTCGGGTTGCTGGACGAACAGCCGGTCGCCGAGGGGCGCGACCGTGGCCGGATAGGTCGGCAGCGTGTAGGTCAACATGTTCGCGGGATTAAAGCCGTGGAACTTGATGGCGAGCGCGATAAGTTCGTTCAGCGTGAAGCCGCTGTCTAGGGTGATGCCCTGGGGAATCTTGGAGAGAAAGGAGTTGATCGTCAGGGGGTTGTAGAGGTGCTTCGCTCGGCTGATCAAGGCGCGAATGAAGACGTTCTGACGGTCGATTCGGCCAAAATCACTGGTGGGATCGTAATTCCACACGCCGTGCTGAAACCACTGGTAGTGGCGGCTGCGCGCCACGGCCAACGCTTGGAACCCCGTCACCAGTTGACAGCCGGGGTGAGGGATGTTCAGTCCCGAGTACGCGTCCTTCGCAGGAAACGGGAAATCGAGGTAGACGCCGCCGATCGCGTCGGCGGCGTTAATCAAGCCCGCGAAACTCACCTGAATGACGTGATTGATCGGTATACCGAAGTTGGCGGTGATCGTTTGGGCGAGGAGTGACGGGCCATTGCCGTAGTTGACGTTGATGCGGTTGAACTTGCCAAAGAGCGCCTGATTCGCCAGCAGCGTGACCATGGTGTCGCGCGGAATGGAGAGGATGGTGATGGTACCGGCGGCCGGGTCCACGTGCATGATCTTCACCACATCACTTCGCTGGCCCGAGACCGCTCCGGCCGAAGCCCCCGTCTGACGGGCGACCGCGCCAGTCAGCCCGACCCGAGAGTCTGATCCGATTTCCAGAATGTTGAAGGGGCGCCCCGACAGCTGCGGCAGCTCGCCGACAACGTTGACCTTGGGGATCTGGCTGAAGCGCCACTGCGCGTAGAGGTACCCTCCGCCCACGAGCGCGACCACCAACCCGACGGCGCTCGCGACCGAGATGAGCGCGATGCGCCGACCACGGTGCGGCCGGCGTCGCTTCGCGGTGCGGGCTCGACGAGACGGATCGAGGCGCTGATCAACCGCGTCGCCGAGCGCTCGCAGTCGCTCCTCGTTGGCGAGCGCGCGCCTGGAGACCTTAGAAGGCCGAGCGTCGCGATCGCGAGGGGCGCTGTGACGTCCGTCAGCCATCGGTCAACTGTACTCCGCCACCTCGTTACGACGGATTCGTGTCGCGGAAGGGCTCGTAGCCATCGCGCTCAAGCGTCTCGGCGAGTTCGGGTCCGCCGGTGGCGACCACGCGGCCGCCACTCACCACGTGAATCGTGGTCGGCGTCAACTCGTGCAGCAGCCGGCGGAAGTGCGTGATCGCGAGCACCCCACAGCCCCACTCCGACGTCGACGCGGCGAGCCGTCGAGCCACCGAGCCGAGCGCATCCACGTCGAGACCTGAGTCGATCTCGTCGAGGATGGCGAAACGTGGCTGCAGCACGCCGAACTGGACCATCTCGGCCCGCTTGCGCTCGCCACCGGAGAGATCAACGTTTACGAACCGTTCGAGCAAGTCGACTCGAAGCTCAACCCGCCGAGCTTCGCTGACCATTCGCTCGGCCAAGCCGTCGCGAGGGACGCCCGCGGCGGCGAGAACATCGGCCAGACGAACCCCGGGCACTTCCATGGGCTGCTGCATCGCGAGAAAGAGACCGTGGCGAACTCGTTCGGTCGGCGAGAGTTCGAGCAGATCCACGTCGTCCAGTCGCGCCGTGCCGCCCAGCACCTGATAGCCGGGGTGACCGGCGAGCGCGTGCGCCAACGTCGACTTGCCCGATCCATTCGGGCCCATGATCACGTGCACCTCGCCGGAGCGCATCGTCAGATCAAACCCCCGCAGCACTTCCTTGCCCGCGACCGCGACGCGCAGATTCCTGATCGCCAGTTGGGAGCTCACGGGACGATCACCGCCACCCGGCCGTCTTGAACGGTGACGTCGTAGCGCGCGACGGGCCGCGTGGCGGGGAACGACTGCGGCTCACCATCTTTCAAATCGAAGATCGCGCCGTGTCGCGCGCACTCAATCGTTGCGTTGGCAGCGTCCACGTCGCCGGCAGACAGGCTGAACTCCTCGTGGCTGCAGCGATCGTCCAGAACGTAGACGTCGTCCTCGATACGCACCACGACCAGCGTTCGCGACCCCACGCGCACCTGGCGTGCTTCGCCACTCACGAACTCGTCGAGCGAGCCGACGTCAACGGCGTTCACGCCGTCACCGCCACGGAAGCCAGCACCAACGCCACGTCGTCTTCGACGAGGCGAGCAATTGACGTCGGCAGCGCGTCGAGCATCTCGAGGAAGAAGCCCTGGATCATGAGCCGCTCGGCGTCGCGGCGTTCAACGCCGCGCGATTCGAGGTACCACCGCTGCAGTTCGTCGAGCGGTCCCACGCTCGAGGCGTGGGCACAGACGACGTCGTTCTCACGAATATCGAGGTTCGGCACGCTGTCGGCGTGCGCGAACGGCGAGAGGAGCAGATTGTGATTCGTCTGGCGAGCGTCGGTCTTCTTCGCGCCCTTTTCGATTTCGATGAGGCCCGTGTAGACCGAGCGCGAAGATTCGGCAACCGCGCCTTTGGCCAACAGGGTTGACCGCGTTCGCGCGGCGCGGTGGTACTGACGGGTACGAAAGTCGTGAACTTGCTCGCCACTGCCCAAGAACGTCGTGCGCAACTCGTTCTGAGCACCCGTCGCGCACAGGTCAGCGTCGTTGCGCGAGCGGTTATAGCTGCCGCCCAGCCCAAGCACGGACTGGCTCAGACGGGCGTCGCGCCCGACGATGGCGGTCGTGCGCGCCACGTGCCAGGCCGTCGCGTCGAGCCGCTGATAGGTCACGAGTCGTAGCGAGGCGTTCGGGCCAACGTCAAACTCGCTTATCGGAACAACGGCCGCGCCAACGCCACCCTCGTAGTACTCGATAATCGTGGCGCTCGCGCCGGAGCCCAACCTCAACTGGGTCCGGGGGAACGAGGCAGAGGCCTGGGCACTATGAACGATGACGATGGGCTCGCGCACGACCACGCCGGGTTCGATCGCCACGACCACGGTGGCCGGGGCTAACGCGGTGTTCAAGAGGGCGAAGGTGTCGCTGGCGTAACGCTCGAACGGCTCGTCACCTCCGAAGGGCATCGAGCTGGCCACCTGGTCGACCGTCACGCCGTCGACGGCGGCGCCGCGGTCCAACAGGTAGCCGTCCGTGACGCGAAGCACGCAACCGGACAGGTTCGCGAGTGATGCCGCGAAGGGCGTCAACGGCGCATCGACGGGCGCCGTCGGCACGCGATAGCGATCGAGATCAAAATCCGACAGCGGCGCGTACCGCCATACCTCGTCGGCCGTCGAGGGCAGACCGGCCGCCTCGTACAGCGACCACGCTCGTTGACGCAGCTCGGCGTCGGGCCGACTGGCGATCAGCGAAATGGCGGAGTCGGCGAATGAGTTCATAGGCGAGGGCCTCTGCAGTGTACTGGTCGATCGCGCGGCACCGGTCCGCCGGTCTAGTGTGCCAGCGGGCAGGAGGTGTCATGGAATTCACGTCGTCAGTCTTGGACCTCGACGTCGCGGGCGAGATCGCGACGTTGTGGTTGAACCGTCCCGACGCTCGCAACGCCATGGGTCGCGCCTTCTGGGAGGATCTCCCCCGCGCCGCGGCCGCGGTGCGTGACGCGCCACGGGTTCGGGCCTTGGTTGTGGCCGCGCGCGGCCGGGACTTCACCGTTGGACTGGATCTGAAGGAGCTTGGCGCCAACCTCGTCGCCGAGGACCGCGACGGTTCACCCGCCGAGCGCAACGCCGCCCGCTTGCGAGCCGTGCGCGTCATGCAGGGAGCGATAAACGCCATCGCGGACCTGCCGATGCCCGTACTCGCCGCCGTGCACGGCTACTGCCTGGGCGGAGGCCTCAACCTGATCAGCGCGTGCGACATTCGTCTGGCGGCCCACTCGGCAATCTTTTCAGTGCGCGAGACGAAGGTGGCGATTGTGGCGGACCTCGGCACGTTGCAGCGACTGCCACGGATCATTGGGGCTGGTCACGTCGCCGAACTCGCGTTCACCGGCAAAGACATCGACGCTGACCGCGCCGCCGCGATTGGCTTGGTCAATAGTGTGGTCGCCACGCCAGAGGCGGTTCTCACTGCCGCCTACGAGCTCGCCGACGAGATCGCCGCCAACTCACCCTTGGCCGTACGCGGCACCAAAGCGGTGCTCGCGGCCAACGACGGTCGCACCGTCGCCGAGGGACTGGAGTTCGTGGCCAACTGGAACACGCTGTACTTGCGAAGCGACGATCTCGCCGAGGCGATGCGAGCCTTCGTCGAACGACGCACGCCAACCTTCACGGGCCACTAACGGCGCCAGAATCGCCAGCCTCGTCGCTCGTGTCTTTCGGCGTCGTCGAGCTCTCGGCGCCGCTCGTTCACTAGCTCGGGCGCCACGGCATTCACGATTTCGCTCGCCTGCTCCAGAAGAGCGCGGCGATCGTCGACGGGCACGTCCGTCGTCGGCGCCGACTCGACGGGGCGATCCACCAGCGAGCCGTGCGACCACCCCACGTCGGCGAGCCGCCGCTCGTAGGTCACGCAGTCGTCGGGGCACGCCCAGGGCTGATCGGGCGCGTTGCCCAACACGCAGAACCTCGCCACCTCGCCGCTACGGTACGTGCGGCTCTGAAAGTGCTTGCACTCCTCGCGCATTCCCATCGGACAATCCTCCCACGCAGGCGGCGTGGCAATCGGTCAACCGATCGAGCCCTCCATCTGCAACTCAATCAGGCGCGACCACTCGACCGCGTATTCCATGGGTAACGTTCTCGTT
>JAKBCI010000086.1 GCA_021807965.1 Actinomycetes bacterium | reverse complement strand
CTTCAGGCACGGATTGCGCGGTTCGTTAGGATCGAATCAGGTCGGCTGTTCTCGGTCGCGTCGTGGACCTACAACAGTCGTAATCCTTTCTCACGCCTCGTAAGCTTGTCATGTGCCGACGGGGGCCGGTGCGCACTCTTCGTGCCCCAGCTCGGTAACGGCGACGTATCGGCCCCGGGTAGTTACGTCATCTACACTTCGTGACGGGTGCCGTGCTCTGGAGCGAGGTGGTCATCGCGACTCGATGACCCACTACTCGTCGGCGTGGGTACCTTCACTTCTGTGCGACGTACGTGATCACGGCGAGCCCATGCTGTTCGCCATCGTGGAGGACTGCGTACCCTCGGTTGGGCATGCGAAGACGGGTATTGTTCATCGCATGAACGTTCGACGGATACCCATGGCAATCTGGACTTTTGCCGCCATTCTTCCCGTGGTCGGTGTGGCGCCGTACTCGACTGCGAGCGCGGCAGTTCATCGTGCCATCAGTGGACACGCCGCCTTGCTACCAACGTTCGTCGCGCTAGGCGACTCATACTCGTCGGGCGAAGGAAATCCGGGACCGACCACGACGCGCTGGGTGGACACGAACGGTGTTCCCACGGGGCCGCCCTACTCCCGGCTTCATAATTGCGATCGATCGGCAATTGCGTATCCGATGATCGTCAACTCGTGGCTCAAGACTGTCGTAGGTGCGCCAGCCATGGGCTTTCATTTCTACGCCTGCAGTGGTGCAACGACCGGCGATCTCTGGCCCTCAGGCGCTCAACGCGGAACGCCGCAAGAGCCTCTTCAACTGAGTAATACCGCAGCGCTTCTCAACGCTCGAATTGTCACGCTCACCGTCGGGGGCGACGATCTCAACTTCACTGACGTTCTCACTAACTGCACGCTGGGGCTGCATACGCCACATTCGTGTAGCAGCTCATCGAACGATGGGTGGATTGCGGATCTCCACGCCAATATTCTGAAGCTCAGGTCAACCTTGGTGGCCACGTACCAACGGGTGCTCGCCGATGCGCCGAACGCCACCTTGTTCGTGGTTGGTTATCCTGATCTATTTCCACCCCAGCCTTCGACACTCCAACAGAATGTGACGTGTCCCAAGGTGACGTCGATCCTTCCGCGAGGCATCGGCTACCTTTCCTACAACGAACAAGCCCTGAATAACGTCATTCAGTCCGCGGTCGCTCAGGTGCCCGGCGTGACGTTCGTCGATCCAAATGTCAGTGGACCAAACTCGTTTCTTGGGCACAGCGTGTGCGCGAAGAACTCGTGGTTCAACGGCATACGGTTCGTTGGGTTGAGTCGCTTGCTCGATGCCAGCTATTCGTTCCACCCGAATGCCGCCGGCCAATCGCACCTGGCTGCCCTCGTCGAGGCGGCCATCACGTCGTCGCAAGTTTTAAAGACTGTTGCGCACGTTGTTCCGCTCGGCAGCCCCACCATTTCGGGTGCCGCTGACGTGCCCATGGGTTCGACGGTGAGCGGAAGCACGCTGACCGATCAAGCCATTCTCACTAATGTCTCTTCCGGCGACGCGACGCCGTTCAACTGGAACTCGGCTGAGTACTGGCGCGTTAATGTGACGTCACAGAACCCATTGACCTTCACCTACCGCGTCAACACTGACTCGGGTGGGCCAATTATTCAGTTAATGGATCCCGGAACGACCGATGCGTCGGCGAGTAACGCCAACGGTATCGATTTCGGTGGCTCCCCCAGTGGCTTCAATATCGGGGTACCGGGCACGTACCAGTTCTCGTTGCCCTTGGGCAATTACGTCTTTGCTCTCGGAATCGGAAATTCCCACGGATCGCCTGGTGCGTACTCGTTTTCCTTCACGAATAGCCCTCTGGCTCTCCCAATACTGGCCGTGAGCAGCGCATCGCCAAATCCCGCCACTGCTCAGCCGATCGCATCGGGCGACACGGTTGAGGGAAACGTACTGACCGACACGGCCGCCGTTACCAGTCAAAATACCCTGTCAGCCCCCAGCGGTTGGATTTCGGGCGAATACTGGTTAGTCCACGTGGCACCAGGTGTACCTCTTCAAGTGGGGTACACCAACTGCAAACTGGTTGGTGGACCAACATTGGCAGTATTCTCACTCGCCAACGCCGCCAGCGGCACCGCGCCAGTGACGCCGAATTCATTTGTCGACGTTAATGGTGCAGTGGACGGCGCTACGTTTTCCAATCAAGGTTGGTATAAGTTCTCGCTTCCGGCGGGCACGTACGTGCTTGTTGTCGGTGTCGCGCCTGATAGTGGCAGTAACGGATACTTTGCGTTCACGCTAAAGGACTGAAGTCGTTTTTCCGTTGCCCACCGACAAGCGATTTCGGCATTCGGTTCGCTGTGGATTGGTAACGCCGTGGGCTCTGTTCATCTGAGCAGAGTAGGGGCGACTCGATTATTAGGTAGTGAGTGGGGCACGCTGCGAAGTCCCGACCCACGGTAGT
The DNA here is from genome assembly GCA_021807965.1 of Actinomycetes bacterium. Next base: position 4,759 of record JAKBCI010000086.1, on the reverse strand, counting down.
TACCGCGCTCAAATGGCTACTCCAAAATCTCGCAGATCAGCGGCGTGTGGTGACTGCGAGTCATCCGAAGTTAGTTCCATGGGCAATGAGAAGTGCGTGGTCTCAGTAGGTAGTGAGCAATTACGTTCTCTCCATCATCGAAATGGAATGCCAGAGTCGTGGTCCCTGTGCCCTCCGACAATGCACGACGACCTACGAGCAATCCGAGACGGTCGTGCGGAATCGCCGATAGAAGCCAGCCAGCACGATGGTGACACGAGTACGCAACGGGATCGTGCTGGAGACGTCGATCAGATTAGCGATGCGGATCGGAACTCACTTCTTCGCAACACTCGGGATCGCCACAAGAAGACTGACGCCAAGGAGAACAAAACCAACGGTAGGCCCCCCATTCAGCAGTCGATACGAGATAGCCGAACTTGAATTGAAGACCACCGGCAGTTGAGAAAGTCCGATCAGCATCAATCCGCAGATTCCCAAAATCGTGCCGCCGCCGCCTATTCGTTTCCACAGTGGTGCCACGGCCACTAACGCGCCAATGGCGACGAGCACCGGCCCAGCAGCAAAGGCGACATAAACCGTTTTTTCTAGGGCGATGTGAAAATACACGTAATTGGCATTAATAGTCCACGGGAGGCTAGCCAGTCCCCAGATCATGAGCCCGATGGCGCCCAGGATGAGTGAGCCCACGGGGACATTGGAGCGTGGCAGTGAACGAGGCAGCGGAGTGAGTAGTTGACCGCAGTCCTTGCAAAATCGCGCATCATCGTTGTTCGCACTCTGACACGACGCACAGACGAGCATTGGTCCTCCCGCTAAATGGACGAATTCAGTGTGGCAGAAATCGAAACCTCGTAAGTGGATACTTCACTTCGAAGAGCGTGACGCGTGCCGGCAACGATGCGCGAATCGAGAAGGCGGCATGACGTTGCGCGAATTGAGTAGGTGACATTTCGTACTACGTGGTTAGGAGAAGGTGCACGTCGGTTGATTCCGCGGTTCTCGACGTCTTCCGGTTGAGTGCGACGACGTCGTGAGAATTCGGCGCACGTTCAACCGCGCATGGCCGCGTTCATCAAGTGGGCGACCGAAACCGCGTCCTTGGATCTTTGGGACAGTCCGTCGAGCTGAATTCGCCCGAGCGCATGGCAGACCCAGCGATCGAGCGTCGAGGCGCAACGATTCACCAGTGGCGCGGCGGCGTTGCGCAACGCGCGCGAGATCAACCTCACGCACGAGGTGGCCATCGGTTCAGGTTGTTCTCGCGGCTATCGGGTGGGGCCACGGTACCGTCGCCGTACGTGGACGTCGGGGCCTTCGGACTCGACGCGGTCACAAGGTAACGTCGCGATGTCACTGAGTGAACGAACCCGTGTCACGTCGTACACGGTTGGACAATCATCTTGCGGACGTCCACACGACTAGTTCACGACGCGAAAGCGACCGTGGCGATACCGGCATTCGTCACCGGGATGCCGCCAGACAGGCGTTCTCACCGGCGATCCGAGATAGGCTGGCGCACCTGCCTTGATCGTGGACCGAAATGGAACGGTGCCGTATGGATGTGCCAGTTGGGGACCTGCGGGCGTGTCACTGGTGGCGACCGCTCACGGTCGCCTTCGTCGGCGCGGACCACGAACTATCAGCGATGGCGGCGTTTCGCAACCAGCTCGTGGAGTCGTTCCGTGACCAGGGGCACACCATCGTCTCGACGGACGAAGCGGCCATTGATCTGCTCATCGACAGCGTGACGATCCCGGACGGACCCGCACCACTCGCGCAACGGATTCCCGAACGCGCCCAACCACTGATGTTGACCATGACCAAGGACTATCAGCTGAGCCGTCGTCCGCACAATCTGGTCGTCCTCGTCGGTATCAGCGAGTCGCTGGGTGACTGGTCGCACGTGGACGTGGTCACTACCGCGCGAGTGGCCATGGCCAAGATCGGTTCGCCGAAAGTTGTCTTCGTGTCGGGCCCCGACGCGAATGAGGTCACCTACTGCACCCTCGAAGGGGGCCACCCGACCGAGACCCTCGCGAAAGTTGAGGGACTTCGTGATCGGCTGGTGGCGAGCGCGAGTGCTCACGAAGTCGGCGGGCAGTTCGACGTCCACCGCGACGCCATCACCCAGGCGTCGTGGAACGAGACCACGATTCCTGACGACATGGTGCGCGCGGGTCAGCGAATGGATCAACTGGGGCTGCTGCCGCGGCCCCAGCAGATCTCGGACTACGTGTCGGTGCCGATGGCTCGGGTGTACCAGCGGTACTTGGGCTTGAAGGGATTTAGCGAGGGGATGTTGTTCGCGCTCGACCCCGCTACGCAGACCACGATGGTGACGGCGTCGGGCAGCTGGGACGTCGACAAGCGAGCGCTGCAGCGCGACGAGGTGACGGCGCTGTCGGGGATCATCGGCGGTCGCGTGCAGGTTCTGGCGCCAGTTGGCGTGCGGCCGAAGGGGCCGTCAGTCGAAGCGCTCGAAGTGCTATCGCTCCTCGAGGCCGCACCCCGGGTCCGCCTGTCGCCCGACGGATCCGGCCAATGGCGACTCGATCCCGACGGCGAGATCGAGGTGCCGATCATCCGCGCCGGCATTCACGCTCACGTCGGCGTCGTGTCCGCGGACGACCGTGTCGTGGAGACCATTCAGCCGGACCGCGCGAACTACCCCTTCGGCTTTGGCTGCGGCACCGACCTGATGTGCGAGGTGGCCCGCAGCACCGCCGAGCGCTCGTGCGCGATCAATGACCCGAGCGACCCCCGGCGCTACGTTCGCTGGCCCATGCTCTACCACGGCGAGATGGTGATTGAGCTCTGGAAAGAAGGTGCGGCGAGCGTCACGTTCGAGGGCCTGCTCGACCTGTTCGACGAGGTGACAGGCCCCGCCATCGACTTTCGCTCCGATCACATCGATCAGCCGCGGTGACGGTGCGTCGGTGCGCGAGTCGGCGTCGTGGGCGGTCAGCCATCGCCTCGAGTGAGGACCGACCTGCCGTGACGTTCTCGGTCCGCCGCGTGAGCGCCACGACTGCGCCACTCGACTGGCTGTCCGGCGGGATCGGGTTCGCCCCTGACGCGTGGGCGCGGTAGCGGTGATGAGCGAGACGCCGGGGCCGCCGGCGCGCTACCTCGCCCGGTGGGAGGTAGACGACGTGCGCGGCGTCGTCGTCGTGATCGACGTCCTGCGGGCCTTTACGACGGCCGCGTACGCGTTCGCCTCGGGCGCGTCGGCCATCTGGCTCGTCGGCACGGTGGCGGACGCGCTCGCCATGGCCCGCGAGATTCCGAACTGTCTCACCATGGGCGAAGATCACGGCCGACGGCCGGCCGGATTCGACTTCTCGAACTCGCCCGTCGAGGTCGCCAGCGCCGACCTCGACGGGCGGGTGCTCGTCCAGCGCACCTCGGCGGGGACCCAGGGCGCCCTCGCGGCGAAGCGCGCCGAGCGGCTCTTCGCCGCGAGCCTGGTGTGCGCCTCGGCCACGGCCGCGGCGGTCGCCGAAACCGGCCTCGGGGTTCCCACCTACGTCATCACGGGCCGTTTCCCCGATTCGCCCAACGGCGGCGGTGACGACCTCGCCACGGCGCAGTTGATCGAGCGCGCTCGCCGGGGCGAGCCGCTGCAGATCGCCGAAACGAGCGACGCGGTCGCCCACTCCGTCTGGGCGAAGCGCATGGCGGGGATGGATATCGGCGACGTCCATCCCCACGACATCGCGTACGCCGTCGACGTCGATCGATTTGACTTCGCGATGGAGGTGCAGCGGGCGGACGCCGGCCTTCGCCTGGTAGCGCGACGTGCGAGTTGACGCGACAGCACCGCGCCCACTCCGCTCGGGCTCGAGGCGTGTGACGCTGCGGCCCAGCGTCGAGGACGAGCCAGCCCGTCTCGTCGGCGCGACAACGCGCACCGGACCGCGCTCGCGATCGCGACCCTAGAGGTCGTTGCCGGCGTAGGAGAGGTTGAAGCTCTTGTTCACGAGCGGGAAGTCCGGCACGATCGTGTCGGCGAGCGCGATGGCCAGGGCCGGCCAGTTGAGAAACGACGGGTCGACGACCTTCAGGCGGCGCACCCGGCCGCCCTCGAGCTCGACGCGGTGCACGACCGGGCCGCGCCACCCCTCAACGATCCCGACGCCGGCGCCGCGCCCGTCGAGCCCCGGCCGCGACGCGGCGCTGGGGTCGAGTCGCGCGATGGCCGCGCGAAGCAGGCCGGTAGAGTCCGCGATCTCCTCGCGGCGCGTCTCGTAGCGCGCGAGCACGTCACCGGCGTCCCTGACGTGGACCGTGGCGAGCGACGAGCCGGCAACCGGATGGTCGCGGCGCGCGTCGAGATCGACGCCCGAGGCCCGTCCGACCAGCCCGACGACGCCGAGCTCGCGCGCGGCCGCGGGCGCAAGCACGCCGGTCCCGCTGAAACGGTCCCGGACGATGCTCTGGGCGAGCGTGAGTGCGCCGAGGGCCTCGACGCGCTCGTCGATCTCGTCGAGCTCGGACTCGCGCGGCCAGTCGAGCACGGTCGCGCCGCCGGGTACGACGACGCCGCGCAGCAGTCGGTGGCCGCTCACGCGCTCGTTGATGCGCAGCAGTCGCTCGCGCAGCGCGAGGGCCCGCGCCTGGGCGATCCCGAAGCCGACGTCGTTGGCGAGGGCGCCGAGGTCGGTGACGTGGTTGTAGATGCGTTCGAGCTCGAGCAGCACGGCCCGCAGGCGGGCCTCGGCGGGGGCGACGCCGATGCCGAGGGCGGCTTCGACGG
>JAKBCI010000085.1 GCA_021807965.1 Actinomycetes bacterium | reverse complement strand
CACGGCGAGGCGCAGCGCATCGGGTGCGGGCACGACCGCGGCCTCGGCGACGGCGGGGTGCTCGATCAGCACGCTCTCGAGCTCGAAGGGGCTGATGCGGTAGTCGCTCGCCTTGAAGACGTCGTCGGCGCGCCCGACGTAGGTGATGTAGCCGTCCTCGTCGCGGTGCGCGATGTCCCCGGTGTGATAGCGCCCGCCGGAAAAGGCGGTGGCGTTGCGCTCCTCGTCGGGTCCCGACGAGTTCTGATAGCCCGCCATCAGCCCAACGGGGCGCTCCGCGTCCAGCGCCACGCAGATCTCGCCGTCGTCGCCTACCTCGCCGGTCAGCGGATCGACGAGCTCGATGCGATAGCCGGGGATCGGGCGGCCCATCGAGCCGGCCTTCAGTCGCTGCCCGGGCGGGTTGCCGACCTGGACGGTGGTCTCGGTCTGACCGAACCCGTCGCGGATCGTGATCCCCCAGGCGCGTTCGACCGACTCGATGACCTCGGCGTTGAGTGGCTCGCCGGCGCTCGCGAGCTCGCGCAGCGACGTCGACCACGCACTGAGGTCCTGCTGGATCAGCATGCGCCAGACCGTCGGCGGCGCGCAGAAGGTCGTGACCTTGGAGTCGCGCAGCACGTCGAGCATGGTGCGCGCGTCAAAGCGCGTGTAGTTGAAGATGCAGATCGTCGCGCCGGCGATCCAGGGCGCGAACACGCACGACCAGGCGTGCTTGGCCCAGCCGGGGCTCGACACGTTGAGGTGCACATCACCGGGCTGGATGCCGATCCAGTACATGGTCGAGAGGTGCCCGATCGGGTAGCTCGTCTGGGTGTGCTGGACCATCTTCGGCAGGGCCGTCGTGCCCGACGTGAAGTAGATGAGCAGCGGGTCGTCGGCACCCGTCGGACCGTCGGGGGTGAACACCGCACTGGCGGCGCCGCTGTCGGCGTAGTCGCGCCAGCCCGTGGCCGGCTCGCCGACGCACACGCGCACGTAGTCCCCGGGGATCTCGGCGAATCGCGGCGTGATCTCGCTGCGCGCGATCACCGCGCCCGCGTCGGCGCGGTCGATCCGGTCGCGCAGGTCATCAGCCGTGAGCAGCGTGGTCGCCGGGATCAGCACTGCGCCGAGCTTCATCACCGCGAGGGTGACCTCCCACAACTCGACCTGGTTGCCGAGCAGCGCGAGGACCCGCGTCCCACGGCCAACGCCGAGCCCGGCCAGCCAGTTCGCCACCTGGCTCGAACGTCGCGCCATCGTCGCAAAGCTGTAGGCGCCGATCGAGCCGTCGTCTTCGATGATGCGCAGCGCTTCGACGTCGGGGTTCTCGGCGGCGAGCACCGCGTCGAACCAGTCGATCGCGAAGTTGAAGGTCGCCGGCCGCGGCCACGCGAACCGGCTCCTCGCCTCGTCATAGTCGCGCCGCAGCGCTAACAGGGTGTCGCGCGCCGCGCGGAACTCTTCTGTCGGAGTCGTCATTGCCCCACCTTTCGACCGAATCGAAGCCTGATCTGATGGTACGTCGCGCGGCGACGTCGGTCAGGCCCCGGTGCGACCGGCGACGAGCAGCTGGGTGTGGGTACTCGCGAGTCGCGTGCAGACCGAGATCCGCAGCGCGAGGTAGGTCGGGCGGACGAACGGCGACAGCGAGACGAGCACCCCGCTCGCATTCCGAGCGCGGCAACGCGCCGGTGGGTAGTTGCCGGTCTCGGCGACCCCGAACCCGTCGCTCACCGCGCCACCGTGGAGCAGTTGGTGACGGGCCGGCATCTCGCCGATACTCGCATTGGCCGCCGGCGGACCGAGGGGGTGATGGCCGGCGCCGACCACGGGCTGGACGCTCGGCACACCCCACAGCCAGCACGCGCCGCCGCGGTTGGTAAAGACGATGGGGTAATAGATGGTGCCCGCCGCCCCGTTGGGCTGCCCGATCGAGACGCGCAACTGGGCGGGCCGGCAGTTCGCACTCGCCGCGCGCGCGGTCGTGGTGGCGCCGGACGGCCCGCTCAACCCCAACGTCGTGAGACCGCCACCCAGTAACGCCACGGCGAACATCCAACGCATCCTCGTCATCGCGACCTCCCTACCACCGCATTTCCGGCCACGCTCGGAACTTACTGTCCCACGACCAGTAGCGCGCGTGACAGGATGAGCCATGGCCCACGTGCAACAACTGGTCGTTCCCGGCGTCCATCGTCTTGCCCAGTTCGCCCACGCGGCACGCGCGGGCGAGTACCTCTTCGTCTCGGGAACCCTCGGCACCGACGGCGACGGCCGGATCGTGCCCGGTGGGATCGTTGCCGAGGTCGAGCGGACACTCGCGAATCTCACGTCGATCCTCGCCGAAGCGGGCTGTGGGTGGCCAGACGTCGCCTCGGTGTCGGTCCACCTCGCGGACCTCGGCGACTTCGCGGCGATGAACGAGGTCTACGAGCGCTACGTCGGCACGACGCCGCCGGCGCGAATCACCGTGGGCGGTGTCGACCTGGCGCTTGGCGCGCGGGTCGAGATGCAGTGCGTGGCCTACGCCGCGGGGCCGCGCACCTCGCCCTCTGGTGCCGGCACCGCCGCCGCGCCGGCCCGTCGAACGGGCTACGTGGAGCACGACGGCGAGCAGCTGTACTACGAGGTCGTCGGCGACGAGTCGAGTGACGCGACGCCACTCGTGCTCTCGCACGGCGCCGGCGGCAACCACGCGAGCTGGTTCCAGCAGGTGGCCCACTTCGCCTCGACGAGACCCGTCGTCACCTGGGATCACCGCGGCTACGGCCGCTCGAGTGACCACGGCGACCGCACGGGACCGCTGGTCGCGAGCACGGACCTGCTCGCGATTCTTGACGAGCTCGGCATCGCACGCGCCGATCTCGTCGGCCAGTCGATGGGCGGTTGGTCCGTGGTCGGGGCCACCCTCGCACGGCCCGGCCTTGCGCGCTCGATCGTGTTGAGCGACACTATCGGGGGCTTTGCCACCGAGGCGGTACTGGCCGGCCTCGCCCGCGCCCGGCCACGCGGACCCGAGCGCGAGGTGCTCGGGTCCCACCCCGCGCTCGGCGAGGCTTTCAGCGCGAAGTTCCCTGAGCTCGCCCACCTCTATCAATCGCTCAGCCGGATGGGCAGCGCCGACAGCGAGGTCGTGATCGGGCGGCTCCTTGCGGTCACCCACGACGCAGACGAAGCCAGACGGCTCACGATGCCGACGATGTTGATCGTCGGCGATCACGACCAACTCTTCGCGCCGTCAGCGATTCGCGCTGTCGCCGACCTCTTACCCGACGCCCGCGTCGTCGAGATCGTCGGCGCCGGCCACTCGCCGTACTTCGAAAAGCCGCACCACTGGAACTACGCCGTCGACAACTTCCTCGGCTGGCTTGACGATCGCCATGACAATTTAGAAACCCCGTTCTAAAGACACTTCGCCGGACCAGGTGTAGGCTGCGCAAGCCTGGGTGAACGGGGACAAAAGCCGTGGTGGACGGGCTAAACGAGGCCAACGAGTGGCAGCACGTGCGCGACGTGCTTCCCGATGACGTCATCATTGTCGACGCCAGTGGCGTGATCGTCTACGTAAGCGACGCAGTGAGCGATTTGGCCGGGTACGCTCCCGAGGAACTCGTTGACTCGCCGATCGAACGGCTCGTTCCCGATAGGCACGGTCAGACGCACGTCACCGAGCGAACCCGATACCAGCGCGCCCCGACACCTCGTCTCATGAGCGACCACCGCCACCCGCTGCGTCGAAGCGACAGCACGACGATCGACGTAGCGATCGCGCTGTCACCACTCACCGTCGAGGCGAGCACGTACGTCGTCGCCTCGGTGAAGCCGGTCGACGCCGACGCGCTCGCACCCTCCCCCGGTCAGGCGATCAAGCTCGCCGCGGCTGCGCTGCTCGCCGAACGAGAGGCGGACTACCGAACGGCCTTCGAGCACACGCCAGCACCGATGTTCTTTGCGATGCCCGATGACACGATGACCGTCGCGAACGACGCCTACGCACGGCTCGTCGGGCGGCCGCTGAGCGAACTCGTCGGCCAGAACGCGAACATTGTGGCACACCCCGACGACATCGCCGTCGCTGAGCGAGCCACGTCGCATTTGGTGTCCAATGAGCAGGACACCGTGCGCTACTCAATGCGTTTCGTGCACGTGAGCGGACGAGTGCTCGACGTCGAGGTGTCCAAGTCGGCCGTTCGCGCGCGCAACGGCACTGTGCGCCGACTCATCGTCTCGGTGCTTGATAGCACCGACCGGCGGCGGCGCGAACGCGCCGCTGCGCTGCTTAGCCAGGTGCGCCGCCTGGCAATCGTCGCCTCCGCCGAGAAGGAGTTGTTGAGCACGTTTTGCGACTTGCTCGTCGAGGTCGGCGGCTTCCGCCTCGTCACGTACGCCACCGCAGACCAGACCACGGTGGTGTCGCCGGCGTGGGGCGACGAACCACTACCGCGCTTGGACGACGGACCGGGTTCCGAGGCCATCGCCACGAGGGCGGCCGTCCTCTACGGGTCCGCCGCGAACGGCAGCACCGCGTGGCGCCGATTCGCCGCGGACCGTGGTCTCGCGAGTGCCGCGGCCGTGCCACTGAGCATCAACGGCGTCTTCTGGGCGATCACGGCCTTCCACGACCGGCCCGAGGTCCTCAACCAGACCAGCCTGATCGACCTCGAGGAACTGGTCCACGAACTCGAACTTGGCCTCGCCCACGTTCGCGCGGTCCGCGAGACCCATGACGCGCTCGACGCCGCTCGTGTCGCCTACGACGCACTCGCGAGTGCCGAGGCGGCCCTCGCCAAGTCCGAGCGGCGTTTCCGACTGGCTTTCAGTGAGAACATGGCGCCCATGGCCTTCGTCAACCTCGACGATGCGCTGCTCGACGTGAATAACGCCTTCGTCGAGATGGTCGGACGAAGCCGCGACGAGTTGCTCGGGCGCAACACGCGGTGGTTCACACACCCCGACGACCTCGACACCACCGAAGACGCCCGAAAGCGCCTGGTCAACGGCGAGGTCGAGCAGATCAAGTACACCAAGCGATTCATCAACCGCACGGGTCGTACCGTGGTCGTCGAGATCTTGAAGACGCCCGTGCGCGCCGACGACGGACGGATCCTCTACTTCATTGCGTCGAACCGCGACATCACCGAGGAGCGTCAACTTTCCGAGCAGCTCCTACACCGGGCGCTGCACGACCCGTTGACGGGCCTCGCCAATCGGGCACTCTTTGAGGACCGGCTCGGCCAGGCCCGCGAGCGGATCGTGCGAAGCGGCGGCTACGGCGCGGTCTTGCTCATCGACCTCGACGACTTCAAGGGCGTGAACGACACCTACGGCCACCACGTCGGCGATCGACTGCTGGTCGGCGTGGCGCGACGATTCGAGCTCGTGTCACGCTCAATCGACACTCTCGGCCGTGTCGGCGGCGACGAGTTCCTCTACCTCGCCGAGGGGCTCAGCGGGCCCGAGGAGGCAGTGGCCATCGCCGAGCGGCTCCTGCACGTGCTCGCCGAGCCCTTCTCGCTGGACGGACTCGCGATCGAGCAGCACGCCACCATCGGCGTCGCGATCTACAACGACGGCGTCATCGACGGTGCTGAGTTCATCAAGCGCGCCGACGCCGCCATGTACGACGCCAAGCGCCGCCGGCGGGGCCACTACGAGCTCTTCGAGCCGACGATGCTCACCTCCTCGGTGCACCGCTTCACCCTCGCCCAGTCGCTCAGCCACGCCTTGCGCTCGAGCGAGCTCGAGATGCACTACCAGCCGATCGTCTCGCTACCGACCCTGCAGATCGTCGGGTTCGAGGCGCTGATGCGCTGGAACTCGTCGCGCGAGGGCTCGATCCCTCCGTCGGTCTTCATCCCCATCGCCGAGCAGAGCGACCTGATCTTCGGTCTCGGGGACTTCGCGATCCGAGAGGCCATTCGCGCCGCGGTCGCCTGGGGAGCCGACGGCTCCTTCGGCGACCAGTGCTACGTCTCGGTCAATCTCTCCGCGGCCCAGTTCCAAAGTCCCGAGCTCGTCGCCTTCGTGCGCGACGTGCTCGACGAAGGCGGACTGCCCCCGACGCGACTGGTCATCGAGATCACCGAGACCGCGGCGGTCACCGACCTCGACGAGACGGTCGCGGCGGTCGACCGACTGCGCGCGATCGGGGTGGGCGTCGCGCTGGACGACTTCGGCGCCGGACACTCCTCGCTCGCGCGCCTGGCCAAACTTCATCCCCAGATGGTCAAGGTCGACTGTTCGTTCATCCACTCGCTCGACGAGCGCAGTGGAACGGACGTCGTCCTCGACGCCATCTTCGACCTGGGCCACGACTTGGGTGTGCCGATGCTCGCCGAGGGCGTCGAGACTCGTGAGCAACTCGAGCACCTGCGCGCGATGGGCTGTCCCCTCGTCCAGGGCAACCTGATCGCGCCTCCCGTGCCCTCCGACGAAGTCTTCGTACAGCTGGCCACCCGACCCAAAGAGCGCCTCGCGCGAATTTCCGCTGATTCGCGGCGCTGAACCTCCGGCCCGACCAGGGATGGGACTACGATACTTTGTACAGGTTTACGCCAGTGGAGCGGCGACCGACAAGGGCAGGTAGTGAACCACTTCGTGGACGCGACAACTTCGTGGCAGTACATCCTGGACGCGATGCCCGACGGTGTACTCGTGATCGACGAGGCGGGTCACATCTGGGCGGTGAACGACGCGTTCTGCGACATGGCCGGTTACGACGCCCACGAAGTCGTCGGCTCACCGATGAGCATGCTGGTGCCCGCCAGCGCGCAGGCCCGGCACACGGACCTCGCGGCGGAGTTCCTACAGCGTGGGGCCCACCGGCTCAACTCCGAGCACCTCGACGTCGCACTCGTTCGCCGCGACGGCGTCCGCCTCGACGTTGACGTCGCGCTCTCGACGATCGTCTGGGACGACCAGCGCTTCGCGCTGGCTGCGATCCGCGACCTCAGCGCACTGCGACGGCTCGAAGCCGAACGCGACGACTCAGCTCGCAAGTTCCAGCTGGCCTTCGAGACCGCCATGTCGCCCATGACCTTCACCGACGCCGAGGACCGCATCGTCGCCGCGAATCCCGCGTTCTGCGAGATGCTCGGCCGCTCAATCGACGAACTCGTCGGGCGCGACTCGAAGCATTTCACCTATTCCTCCGACCTCGGCGTCACGGAACGCTCGCACGAGCGCGTCCGGGGCCACGAGGCGAGTCGCGACCGCTACGTGAAGCGCTACCTGCACCGCGACGGTCACATCATCGTCGTCGAGGTCTCGCGCGCGGCGACCTACGACGCTGACGGCAAC
>JAKBCI010000084.1 GCA_021807965.1 Actinomycetes bacterium | reverse complement strand
ATCTCGTGTTCGGCGAGGGAGATCTCGGCGCGCCCGAAGGTGGCGAGGGAGAGATCGGCGACTTTGTAGTCGAAGGCGTGCGAGGTCATGGTGCTCCTTGGATTGGGTTGCAGTCTCCAGGCGTCGACCTCTGTCGTGGGCGCCCGCAACCACTGTAGTCATCCGCCGCGACGAGTGGTCACTCGAGGCTGAAGTTGCGTGGCTACCGCACCAGGACCTACGCGTTGACGCGGAACTCGACGACGTCGCCGTCGCGCATGACGTAGTCCTTACCTTCGATGCGCGCCTTGCCCACCGCGCGCAGCGCCGCGATCGAACCAGCGCCCACCAGGTCGTCGAAGGCGACGACCTCGGCCTTGATGAAGTGCTTCTGAAAGTCGCTGTGGATGACGCCGGCCGCTTCGGGAGCCGTGGCGCCGCGCCGGATCGTCCAGGCTCGCGTCTCGGTCGGCCCGGCGGTGAGAAAGGTTTGCAGACCGAGCGCGGCGAAGCCAACCCGTGAGAGCTGGGCTAGTCCTGATTCGCGCTGGCCGTAGGCGGCGAGCAGCTCGTTCGCGTCCTCGTCGCTCAGCCCCGACAGCTCGGCCTCGATCTTGGCGCAGAGCACCACGGCGGGCGCGGGGGCGACCGAGGCGATCAGCTCGGCGCGGCGGGCGTCGTCGGCGAGGGTGGCCTCGTCGACGTTGAAGACGTAGATGAAGGGCTTGTCGGTGAGCAGGTGCAGGTCGGCGAGCGCCACGCGGTCGAGTTCGGGGACGTTCGAGATCACGCGGCCCTGGTCGAGAGCATCGCGGGCTCGCTGAACCTTGGCCAGACGCGCGGCGGCCGGTCCGCCGCGCTTGGCCTCGCGCTCCAGACGCGCGATGGTTCGATCGACGCTCTGCAGGTCGGCGAGGATGAGCTCAGTTTCGATCGTGGCGACGTCACTCGCCGGGTCGACCCGGCCGTCGACGTGGACGACGTCGTCGTCGTGAAAGGCGCGAACGACTTCGCAGATCGCGTCGCACTCGCGAATCGCCGCGAGGAACTGGTTGCCGAGCCCCTCGCCTACTGAGGCGCCGCGCACGATGCCGGCGATGTCGACGAACGTGACGCTCGCGGGGACGATGCGCTCGGACGCGTAGAGGGCCGCCAACTGGGTGAGTCGGTCGTCGGGCACCGCGACGACCCCGACGTTGGGCTCGATCGTGGCGAACGGGTAGTTGGCGGCGAGGACGTCGTTGCGGGTGAGTGCGTTGAACAGCGTCGACTTGCCTACGTTGGGCAAGCCCACGATGCCGATTGAGAGTGCCATGGGGCCACCCAGGCTAGCCGAGGCGTCGTCGGGGCGATTCTCCGACTCTTCACAGGGTCGCCGTAGGACGACGTAAGAGAGCGCCGATAGTACAGAGGCGGACAACGGGTTGGAGGTGACGTGCGACGTAGCCGATCGGCACTGACGTGGGTGGCCACGAGCGCGCTGACGCTCGTGGCGGCCGGGGGCGTGGCAATGCTCGCGTCGCACGGCGCCGCGACGACCACGGCGCACACCACGCACACGACGACAACGCTCGCCCCGCCGGTCGTGGCCACGCCGGCGTCGCCAGCGCGGCCGCCCATCGTCGTGTACCACGGCGACGGCGCCGAGGGCGATGGGTCCTACGTTCCTGGCGCGTCGTCGGACAACTGACGCCGAGACGCCCTAGCGCGCGCGAGAGCCACCGCGAGGTGGCGCGCGGCCGCGACGATTTCCGGATCCTCGAGAATCTTGGCCGCCGACATCGCCCCGTCGTAGCAGACGATGAGCTGGCGCACCGCCTCGTCGTCGCCCGCCGTGCCCAGCGCGTTGGCGAAGAACAAGCCCAGGTGCTCATAGAACGCCACGATCTCGGCGTGCGCCGGCGCGTCGCGAGCGATCTCGACCGCGGCGTTGCTGAAGGGACAGCCGCGGAAGGTCGCCGTGGCGGCCGTCGCCTCGAGGTTGGCGAAGAAGGCGTCGAGGCGCTCGACGGGGTCATTAATGGCCCCGAGCGCCGCGAGCAGCTCGTCGAAGCGAGTAAGGCTCGAGCGCAAGTAGGCCGCCACCAACTCGTCTTTGCCCTCGAAGTTGTTGTAGAGGCTCGCCTTGGCGACGCCGGCGCGCGCGATGATGCGGTCGATGCCAGTGACGTTGATGCCGTCGCGGTAGAACATCGCGGTCGCCGCCTCGAGCAGTCGGTCGCGTGCCCTCGTCGTCACTGCTCCAGTATACTAGACAGATCTGTATAGTTTAGCGAACTCACGCGAAGGCGAGGAACATGTCAACCACCCAGACCCCCTTGACCGTCATCGGCGCCAGCTGGTGTCCGGACTGTCGGCGAGCGAAGGCCTTTCTCGGCGAGCACCGGGTTGCCTACGACTGGATCGATCTCGAAGAGCACCCCGAATTCACCGAGCGCGTCGAGGCCCTGAACCACGGGAGCCGGATCATTCCCACGATCATCTTTCCTGACGGGTCGCACCTCGCCGAGCCGGGCAACGACGAGCTCGCCGACCGCCTCGGCCTGTCGCGGGTGGCCGCGGAGCGAACCTACGACCTCGTGATCGTGGGCGGCGGCCCGACGGGACTGACCGCCGCCATCTACGCGGCCCGCGAGAACTTCTCCACCCTGATCGTGGAGAAGTCGGCCGTCGGTGGCCAGGCCGGGGTCACCGAGCGCCTCGACAACTACCCGGGCTTTCCTGACGGCGTGGCCGGCCACGAGCTGGCTGACCGGATGCGTCGCCAGGCCGAGCGCTACGGCGTGGAAATCCTGCAGGCCGTCGCGGTGAGCGCGATCTCGCGCGACGACGAGTCGTGGCTCAGTGTCGCTACCTCGACCGGCGATGTCTATCGAGCCCACGGCGTGCTGCTCGCCACCGGATCGCTCTACCGGCGCACCGGCGCCACCGGTGAGGCCGATCTCATCGGGGCCGGCATTCACTTCTGTGCGACCTGCGATGGGCCCTTCTACCGCGGGGCCGACGAAGTCGTCGTGATCGGCGGGGGCAACAGCGGCTTTGAAGAGGGGCTGTTTCTCACGCAGTTCGCGAAGCACGTCACGATCGTCGAGTACGGCGACGCGCCGCGCGCAAGCCGCCTGCTCCAGGACAAGGTCGCCGACCACGCCGCGATGTCGGTGCTGACCTCGACCGCGGTCCGCGCGTTCGAGTCCGGGCCCGGCGGCAAGCTCGCCGCACTGATCCTCGAGGACCGAGTGACCGGCGAACGCCGAACGCACCGCGCTGAGGGCGCCTTCGTGTTCATTGGCCTGGATCCCAACAGCGCCTTTCTCGCCGATACGCTCGAGCTCGACGCCCAGGGTTTCGTCGTCAGTGACGAGCAGTTTCGCACGTCGATGCCGGGCGTCTACGTCGCGGGCGACGTACGTCGCGGTTCGACCAAGCAGCTGGCGTCGGCCGTGGGTGAAGGGGCCGCCGCGGCGATCGCGCTGCGCTACCACCTCGACCGCGTGCGCGCCTGAGCGTCTGCTAGACCGGTGCGGTGATCGCTTTCGAACGCCAGGGCTCGGGCCCGCCGCTGGTCCTCGTCCACGGACTGACCGATTCGAGGCGCTCGTGGGATCCCCTCCTCCAGCCGCTCGAGGCGTCTTTTGACGTGATCACCGTGGACCTGCGCGGCCACGGCGAGTCGCCCGACGTCGGCCCCTACGACCCGATCACCTTCGCGAGCGACGTGCACGACGTGCTCGTGGCCGAACACCTCGAGGATGGTCCGCTCGTCGTCGGCCACTCCCTCGGCGGTCTCGTGGCGACGGCCTACGCGGCAATGTTCCCCTGCGCGGGCGTGATCAACATCGACCAGCCCCTCGACCTCGGACCGTTTCGAGCGACGCTGCGCGCCTACGAGGATCAGTTGCGCGACGACGACCAACTCGAGGCCGCCATGGCGGCGATGTTCACCACCATGCGCGGCGTGCTGAGCGACGAGGAGTGGGACCGGTTGGCGACGAATCGTCGGGTTAACCACGAAGCGGTGCTCGCGATGTGGTCACCCCTGCTCGACCTCGACGCGGCGCAACTCGACCGCGCGATCGCCGAGATGGCCGAGGCGGTCCACGGAGCCTACCTCGCGCTGCACGGCAGCGCGCTGCCCGATGGCTACGACGAGTGGCTCGCGCTGCACCTACCCAGCGCCCGTCTCCTCGAGTGGCCCGGCGTCGGTCACCTCGCGCACCTGGTCGATCCGGCCGGCTTCGTCGCGCTGGTCGATCGCTTCGCCACGGCCGTGCGAGCGGAGGGCGACTGGCGGATCGCCTTTGACGACGCGAACTAGAGCGGCGCGGCCAGCGCCTCGGCGACGATTCGCGAGACCTGGTCGGTCTCGATGAGAAAGCCGTCGTGGCCCGCGGGCGACGCGATGACCTTGACCGGGCCGGCGCGCGCTATGAGGCGACTGAGCTCTTCTTGCAGCTCTCGCGGGTAGAGGCGATCCGACGAGACGCCGGCCACGGTGACCGGCGTGCGCACGCGCTTCAGCGCGGCGACGATCCCGCCGCGACCGCGGCCCACGTCGTGGTGATTCATCGCCTCGCTCAAGACGACGTAGCTGTTGGGGTCAAAGCGGTTGGCCAGCTTCTCGCCTTGGTAGCGCAGGTACGACTCGATGGCGTAGCGCCCCCCGTCGAGCACGGCCCGATCATCTTGGGGGTCTCGCCCGAAGCGTTCCTCGAACTCGGTCCAGGTCCGGTAGCTGAACTGCCCGATCCCGCGCGCAATCGCGAGGCCGGTGCGCGGAATCGCGTGCTCGTAGTAGTCCCCGCCGCGAAAGTCGGGATCGGCACGGATGACGCGGACCTGGAGCGAGCAGAGCGCGATCTGATCGGCGGTGCCGGCTGCGCCGGCGGCGATGACGACGGCGCGCGCGACGCGCTCGGGGTAGCCGACGACCCATTCGAGGGCGCGCATCGCGCCCATCGAGCCACCGACGACCGCCGCCCAGCGATCGACGCCGAGCTGGGCGGCGAGAGCCGCTTCGACCGCGACCTGGTCTCGGATGGTGACGACCGGAAACCGAGAGCCGTAGGGCCGTCCGTCGGTCGCGAGGCTCGAGGGCCCCGTCGAGCCCTGGCAGCCGCCAAGGACGTTCGGACAGACCACGAAGTAGCGATCGGTGTCGATGGCGCAGCCCGCACCGACCACGCCATGCCACCAGCCCGGCGTCGGGTGGCCCGCCTGCGCGGGTCCCGCGACGTGTGAGTCGCCCGTCAGCGCGTGCAGGACGAGCACCGCGTTGGCGTGACGATCGTCGAGCACGCCCCAGGTCTCGTAGGCGACCGTGACGTTCGCCAGCTGCCCACCGCCCTCGAGATCGACGGTGCCAAGCTGGGCGAAGCGACGACGACCCGCGTCCTCACCTGGTCGCCAGAACGGCGAGTCCGTCACGCGCGCGCGGCGGCCCCGAAGCCCAGGTCCAGATCGGCGAGGATGTCGTCGATCGACTCCAGGCCGATCGAGAGACGTACCAGGTCCGCGGTGACCCCAGCTGATCGCTGTTCGGGCTCGCTCAACTGGGCGTGGGTCGTCGAGGCCGGGTGGATGGCGAGGCTTCGCACGTCCCCGACGTTAGCCAGGTGGCTGAAGAGCTCGAGCCCCTCGATGAAGCGCCGTCCGGCCGGCGCGCCGCCGACGATGCCGAACGAGACGATGGCGCCGCCGCCACGCGGCAGATAGTGCCGCTGGCGATCGCGCCACGGGCTCGAGTCGAGCCCGCTGTAGGCCACCCAGGCGACGTCGTCGCGCGCCTCGAGCCACCGGGCGACCGCCGTCGCGTTGGCGACGTGGCGTTCCATGCGCAGGCTCAAGGTCTCGAGGCCCTGCAGCAGCAAGAAGGCATTGAACGGTGAGACGGCGGGACCGGTATCGCGCAGGTACTGCAGTCGCGCCTTCAGGGCAAAGCGAGCGGGGAAGAGTGCCTCGGGCAGGTCGGCGAAGACGAGGCCGTGGTAGCTCGGGTCGGGTTCAGTGAAGCCGGCGAAGCGCCCGCTCCCCTCGTAGTCAAACGTCCCGCCGTCGACGATCACGCCGCCGATCGACGTACCGTGTCCACCGATGAACTTGGTCGCCGAGTGCAGCACGATATCGGCGCCGTGTTCGAGTGGCCGAACGAGGTAGGGCGTGGCGAGGGTGTTGTCGACGACGAGCGGGAGGCGATGCTCGTGGGCGACGCCGCTCACCCCGGCGAAGTCGAGGACGTCGCCCTTGGGGTTGCCGAGCGATTCGGCGTAAAAGGCCCGCGTGTTCTCGCGCACGGCGCCGGCCCAGGCGTCGAGGTCATCGGGGTCCTCGACGAAGGTGGTCTGGATGCCGAGCTTGGGCAGCGTGTGGTGCAGCAGGTTGTACGAGCCGCCGTAGAGCGACGCGGACGCGACGAGGTGGCCGGCGCCTTCGGCGAGGTTGAGCAGCGTCACGGTCTCGGCGGCCTGGCCCGACGCGACGGCGAGTGCGGCGACGCCGCCCTCGAGCGAGGCCATGCGCTCTTCGAAGGCCGCCTGGGTCGGGTTCATGATGCGGGTGTAGATGTTGCCCATCTCGCTCAGTGCGAACAGGGCCGCCGCGTGGTCGGTATCGCGAAAGACGTAGCTCGCCGTCTGGTAGATCGGCACGACGCGCGCGCCGGTCGTCGGGTCGGCCACGGCGCCGGCGTGAATCTGACGGGTCTCGAATCCCCACTCGCTCATGACTCTCCTTGGTCGGCCCGGCGACACCCGGTCCGTTATAGTAAATAATTCTGATAGAAGTTATCAACTATAACCGCGACTCTCTCGGCCTCGGGTACCTACTCGAAGAAGGCTAACCACGCGGCCTCGGCCCGCGCGAGGTCGTCGAGCACCGACGCGAGTTCGCGGCCGAGGCGTGCCTGCTCGGCCGGCTCGGTGACCTCGCTCAAGTCAGCGCTCAGGCGCTGCTTGCGGCGTTCGAGCCGGGTCATGTCCTTTTCGGCGTCGCGCAGGGCTCGCCCGCGCGGAATCGCGGACGGCGCCTCGGCCACTGGTTCGAGGTGGCGCGCGATCCACGCGTCGATGCCGCCGGGCACGTCGCGCACGGTTCCGTCGCGGTGCACCTCGAGTAGCCGATCAGTCGTGCGGCTGAGAAAGGCCCGGTCGTGGGACGCGACGACCAGCGTGCCGCTCCACTGGCTGAGAAAGTCCTCGACCAGTCGAATGGTCTCGAGGTCGAGGTCGTTGGTCGGCTCGTCAAGGAACAAGACGTTCGGCCGTTGCGCCAGCGCAAGCAAGAGCTGGAGTCGTCGGCGCTCGCCCCCCGAGAGGTCGCC
>JAKBCI010000083.1 GCA_021807965.1 Actinomycetes bacterium | reverse complement strand
CCCTCTCGAAAGTCGCCCTGTAAGGCCATCACGAAGGCGATCCGATCTCGATGCGGACTCGAACTGATGGCCCGCAATTCCTCGACGGTCTCGCGATAGATCTCGTCTTCGTCGTGCTTGGCCTTCAGACCGCTCGCGCGCAGGATGGCCTTGCGCAACCACTGCATGCCAAAGATCAAGAGCACGCCACCCACGATGAGTCGAAGCGAGCTGAGCGGTACGTGCGCGAGCGCCGGACCGAAAATGGCGACGAGGGCGGCGAGGGCGGCGAGGGCGGCACCGGTCCCTTCGAAGGCTGATCGCCACCCTCTCGTATGCCCCACCGCGAGAACGATGGTGAGCGCCTCGACCATCTCAACGGCGCACGCGAGAAAGACGGCCCCAACTAGGACGACGACTCCGGACGATACGGTCACTGCCAGCACTTTCAGATCACCCTTCCGCGGTTCATCACGAAACACGTCGACGCATCGAAACACTCTCTCACCGCGTGGTCTCGATTGAACCGGTGCAACGAGAAAATCTTACTGAGTGTCGCGCCGTTGCCGACGCGAATCACGTGATCGTAACCCCGTCCGTTAAATGCGACGTCGCTCACGACCCCGGGGAAACCACGCGACTCACTGGCGGGCGCCACGCTGACCCCGGCCGCGCGGACCAAGAGGCTGAGGTCGTCGCCCGGACGTAACGCCTCCAGCGCCGTCGCCTCGATGCACTGATCGGGAGCAGAGGGCAGCGCGACCCGGTAACGATGGTGACCCGTAGCGTGGAGCGCCCACGGAAAACTCCCCCGCTAGGCCAGTGAACCTCGCGACGAACGCGTCGGCCGGACGTCGATAGATGGTCTCGGGCGTGTCGAACTGAGCCAGGGTGGCGTTGCGCAGCACGCCGACCAGGTCCGCGAGCGCGAAGGTCTCGGCTTGATCGTGCGTGACGTACACCGCCGTGGCACCGACGTCTCTCGTGAGCGTCGCGATCTCAACGCGCAGCTGCTCGCGCCGATCAGCGTCGAGATTCGAGAGCGGCTCGTCGAACAGAATGAGCCCAACTTCGGCCGCGAGAGCCCGAGCCAGCGCCACGCGCTGCTGTTCGCCACCCGAGAGTTCGTTCGGGAAACGGTCGGCGAGATGTGTAATCACGACGCGTTCGAGCAGGTCGGTGACGCGCGCGGCGCGTTGGGCGCCCGTACGGTTCGTTCGTGCCAGGGGGAACGCCACGTTCTTCGCCACGCTCAGGTGAGGCCACAGCGCGTAGTCCTGAAACACCATCGCGAGCCCGCGTTTCTCGGGCGGCACGAACGTTCGAGGTCCCGCGACCTCGCGATCACCGATCGTGATCGCCCCGCTCGTCGGCCGATCGATGCCGGCCAGGCACCGCAGCAGCGTCGTCGTGCTGAACCAGATGGTCCGAGCAGAACGAGAAACGTGCCCGGGGCTACCTCGAAGTTGACGCCGTCGAGGGCTCGCTTGTCGCCGAAGTGCTTTGACACCTGTTGCACCGAGACGCCGGGCCCGCGCGTGCGTTACCGACACAACCCCACCCCGTTCCAACCAACACGGCGCCACCCCTTTGGCGTCACCAACCGAAAGAGCCCCATGGCGATGCCGATCGCGCGGAGCATCTCACCCAGCGTCAACACCGTCATCGCCGTGCCAGTCCCGAGCTGGAAATTAGCGAGGTAGGTCTGAATGGTGACCGACGCCGGCGATCAACGGGTACGTCGGGCCCCACGTCGTCGGATCGTTCATGCCGAGCATCCCCTTGTACTGCGGCTTCAGCAGATCGGCCCAGGTCGTGGGCAGCTGGAATGGCTTGATCTGCGAGGAGTCGCAAACGAGAGCGCCCGTCGCGGTCAGGCCGGTCGGCACGTGGCTGCCGTCGGCCGGGATGTTGGCCCGACCGACCGCGGTGAAGTTCACCGCGGGCACGATGTGCTTGGCCAACAGTCCCTCGCGGTCGAGTTGCGCGAAGGCCTGAGCGCCGTCGACCCAGAGTACGCCCCACGTAGGGTGGCTGCCCTCAACTTGGATCTACCGGAGCAGGGTCCCGTTGAGTTGTCGTTTAACGTCACGTTGAAGCCCGGGTTCGTGGCGTTGAAGGCCTTGACCGTGGCCGAGTCGTAGCCTTGCGCCGAGTACACGACGAGGGTCGGTCCGTTGGCCTTCGCCGAGGCTCCGGCCTCCAACGTGCTCAGTGGCAACGAAGCGGCCGCGACGCGGATCGCTGCGGCGAGCCGCGCGCGGCGAGTTCGTGGTTTCTGGGTGTCTGCGTGCCTGAGACGTCGTTTAGGGGCCACACATGAACGATCGGTGACGACTCCGCTGCGGTGCGATGAACGTTGCCCAACCGTTTCGACGTGACCGGTGACGCGATTCAGCGTTGACGGCGTCGCAGCTCATCCTCGACCGCTGCGGGATCGAGGTTGCGACTGCGCAGCAGCAGCAACAGGTGGAACCAGAGATCCGCCGCTTCGCCAATCACGCGCTCGTCGCTCTCGCTCAAGGCGGCCACTGCGACTTCCACCGCCTCCTCACCGACCTTGCGAGCCGTGAACGCCACCCCGGCGCGCAACGACGACGCGACGTACGAGTTGGGCGCCGCGTCAGCCTCGCGGCGCAGGATGGTCCGCCAGAGCCACGGCGTGAAGCATGACGTGGAGCCGTCGTGGCACGTTGGTCCGTCCGCGCGCGCGCGCACGAGCACCGCGTCGTCGTCGCAGTCACGGACTATCTCGACGACGCGAAGCGTATTGCCCGAGGACTCACCCTTTTTCCAGAGCCGCTGGCGCGAGCGCGAGAAGAAGTGCACGTATCCCGTCTCGCGCGTGAGCGCTAGCGCGTCGTCGTCCATCCAACCCAGCATCAATACGCGACCTGACTCGTCGTCTTGCACGATCGCCGCTCGCAGCTCACTCACGAAGGCTCCTTCCACGGCCGCAGACTTACTCCGCAGGCCTCGATCGCACGGCGCAGCCCCGGCAGACCCGCCGGATTCTCGTGCACGATCGAGGCAACCAGTGCGGCGTCGGCCACGCGAAGGGCCGCGGCCACGTGCTCGGCGGAACCGGCGCCCCCCGACGCAATGACCGGAACTCGGACGGCGCGGCGAACCTCAGTGGTCAACGCGAGATCGAAGCCTTCTCGCCGTCCGTCGTGGTCAATTGACGTGAGCAAGATCTCGCCCGCCCCGCGTTCGGTGGCCTCGATCGCCCACGCCACCGTTTGGCGATCGGTGGGGACGCGGCCACCGTGGGTGTAGACCACGCCACCACCGCTATCGATGGCGATGACCACCGCCTGGGAGCCAAATCGCTCGGCAATGGCCCCGAGCAGGGAGGGTGCTCCCACGGCGGCGGAGTTCAGGGATACCCGATCGGCTCCGGACTCAATAATCCGCGACGCGTCATCGACGCTGCGCACGCCGCCGCCGACGGTGAAGGGTATGTCCAGGACGTCCGCCACGGAACGCACGACGGTCGTCATCGTGTCAGCCTCGTCGGGCGTCGCCGCGATGTCCAAGAGCACGAGCTCATCGGCACCGCCGGTGCTGTAGTGAACGGCGAGTGCCACGGGATCGCCAACGTCGCGAAGGCCAACGAAATTCACTCCTTTCACGACCCGGCCACGCGCCACGTCCAGGCACGGGATCAGGCGTGGGAGAGGCATCGGTCCAAGAACGCGAGCCCGGCGGGGCCGCTCTTTTCGGGGTGGAACTGGACGCCGAGAAACGTGCCGCGCGACACGGCGGCTACCACACCGTCGGCACTCGCCACGGCATCGGACGTGACCGCAGCGTAGGAGTGCGCGAAGTAGTAGACCTCGTCCCACGGCTCAACGAGCGACCACCCCAAGCGTGGCACCCGCTCCTCGACGAGACGCACCACGCGTCCGGGGACGATATCGAGTCCTTCGACGCCGCCGTCTTCCGCGCTCCACGTCAGGGCGAGCTGCAGGCCGAGACAGATGCCGAGCACCGGGCGGTGCACCTCGACGCGCTCGCGCAGCGCCTGCGCGGCGCCCGTGTCGGTGAGGTGGGTCATCGCGCTGCGGGCCGAACCGACGCCGGGCAGCACCACGTACCACGCTGACGAGATCATCGCCGGGTCAGCGCTCACCACACTCGAATGTCCTAGCCGAGCGAGGGTCGCCCGCACCGACCGCGTGTTGCCTGCTCCGTAGTCGACAATTACGACGTCATTCACAACGTGCCTTTGGTCGACCGAATGAGGTTGCCGTCTCGAACGAGGGCCTGCGCCAGTGCCCGACCGACTGCCTTAAAGGCCGCCTCTGCGACGTGGTGGGCGTTGCTGCCGGTCGCGGTCACGTGCAGGGTGATGCGGGCGGTCTGAACCAATGATTCCAGCGCGTGAGCTGCCATGCCGGGATCGGGTTCGATCCGCAGGGTCGCCGTCGCGCGACCAGAGAGGTCCACGACGGCGTGCGCAAGCGCCTCGTCCATCGGCACGCGAGCCTCGCCGTAGCGCGCGTAGCCCCGCCGGTCGCCGAGTGCGTCGTCGAGCGCCTCGCCGAAGGCGCGCATCGTATCCTCGACGGTGTGATGATCCCCCGTCTCGGGGTCGCCCACGCCATCGACCCGCAGGTCCATGCCCGCGTGAAAGGCCAGCTGCTGGAGCATGTGATCGTAGAAGCCCTCACCGGTCTGCACGAGCACTCGGCCCTCGCCAGCCAGGCGCAGCCGTACCGTGATGCGCGTCTCCGCCGTTGCCCGCCGGTGACGCACGCCGGCCGGCGTGAGCGGATCACCGCGCACGACGTGAGCGAGCGTCGCGAGCAGGACGTCGTCATCGGCCTCGTCACGCACACTGATCCGCAGTCCACCCGCGAACGCCCGAAGCACGAGGCCGTACGGGAGCAGGGCGTCCACGAGCGACTGGGGATCGTCCATCGGGATGAAGACGAAGTTGGCGTGCGACTCGACCGGCGTCAGACCGAGCCCGTCGAGGGCCCGCGTGAGCCGCTCGCGCTCGGCGACCTGCGCCGACACGTCGGGCGGGTTGGCCAGGGCCGCGAGGGCCAGCGCCGCGGAGAGTGACGATACCGACAGCGGGGCCTGACGGGACGAGAGGATCGCGATTCGCTCGGGCTCGGCCAAGGCGTAGCCCACCCGCGCACTGGCCAAGCCGAAGGCCTTGGAAAAGGTTCGCAAGATGATGGCCCCGTCGACAATCCGGTCAAGGGCGTCGACACCCGCGTAGTCGGCGTAAGCCTCGTCGATCACCAACTGGCCACGAACATTTGGAACGTCGGGCAGTTCGCCGGTTGGGTTGTTGGGACGACAGACGAACACGAGATCGGCCGCGGCAGGCTCGTCGATGATCGTTGCTCCGGCCATGGCCGCGGCGAATCGGTACATCGAATACGAACGTGTCGGAACCGTCGCAATCGTGCCGCCGCTGGCGAACAACCGCGCAACGAGGACAATGAACTCGTCGCTGCCCGCGCCGAGCGCGACGTGGTCAACGCCGAGCCCGTGACGGGCCGCGATCGCGGTGCGCAGTGGCTCGTAGCGTCCGCGGTCATACTCGTTGACGTCGGCGAGGGCCGCCGCAATTGCGGCCGGCCGCGCCGACGCGGGGGGGGCGGGCGGCACGTTGCCGTCAAAGCGAATGATTCGCCGAGGGTCGAGGCCGACCGACTCGGCGATGCGCTCGTTGGACGGGGGCCACTGGTAGGCCTCGAGCGGCTTAGGGTAACTCATCGCCGAGCCGTTGCCTTGTGCATGGGCATGCCTTCTAGATCGGCCAGCGCCTCAATCGTCGGCGCGAGGCGAGCCAGACCTTCTTCGCTCACGCGCTGAATGGTCAACGCCTTCATGAACGTCTCTAGTCCGAGCCCGCCCGTCGATCGGGCCCAGCCACCGGTCGGCAACACGTGATTGGCGCCGGTGGCGTAGTCGCCCGCGGGCACGGGCGCGAACGGCCCGACGAAGATGGCGCCGGCGTTACGGATACGCTGCGCCAGCGACTCGGCCCGCACCCCCAACAGTGCCACGTGCTCGGCGGCGTAGTCTTCGACTTCGGCGAGAGCGGCCTCGAGGTCATCACCGACGCGTACGACATGGGCGCGCGAATCTGGCCCGTGCTCCATCTGCGCGGCGAGCTCTTGCTGGACGAGGCGCTCATCGACGTCGTCGTCGGCGACCACGACTACTTCGCTCGGCCCCGCCGGCAGGTCGATGGCAACGTCGCGACTGACTAGTAGTTTCGCGGTGTTGACCGCACCACCTCCGGGACCGACGATCTTGTCAACTTTGGGAATCGACGCCGTTCCGTACGCCATCGCGGCGATCGCCTGAGCGCCGCCAATCGCCCAGACCTCGTCGACGCCGAGCAGCGCCGCGGCCGCCGCCACCGCCTGAGAGCCTCGGGGGGGCGTGCACACGACAATTCGCTCGACGCCGGCCTCGCGCGCCGGCACCGCCGTCATGATCAGTGACGACACGAGCCCACTGGGTACGTAGATGCCGACCGACCGCAGCGGTACCCATCGTCGCTCGAGGGTCACGCCCGGAGTCACCTCGAGCACGACATCGCTCGGGCGCTGCGCTTGGTGCCATCGCGCCACCGAGTCGGCGGCGGCCATGATCGCCGCGGTGGGCACGTCGCCGTACGCGCGGGCTCGCTCGGGTGACGTCGAGGTCGTCGCGTCGAGTCGCTGTGACCACTGCGCTACCGCCTCGTCGCCGCGCGCACGAACGTCGGCCACGATCTCGTCGATTGTGAACTGACCGCTCGTAACCACTGGTCGACTCACGGCAGCATCCGTTCCACGGGCAGGGTAAGAATTGAACTCGCCCCGCGGGCTTCCAATTCAGGTAGCAGCGACCAGATGTCGGCCGCGGGAACGAGGGCGTGAACCGCCACTGTTCCCGGCGTCGCCAGATCCATCACCGTCGGTGAGCCCTTGGTCGGCAGAATCGCGGTGATCCCGGCTAGTCGTTCCCTCGTGACGTTGAACAGTAGGTAGCGGTTGGCGCGAGCGTTGGTCACGCTACCGAGGACCGTCGTCAGCACACGCCGACCTTCGACGTCGTCTGACCCGCTGCGCCCAACCAGCACCGCCTCAGACTCGAACAGCGTGCCAACCGAACGCAACCCGTTAGTCCGCAGGGTGCTCCCGGTCGAGACGAGATCGATGATGGCGTCGGCGAGCCCGAGCTTCGGGGAGATCTCCACCGCGCCACCCACGCGCACGATGTCCGCCTCGATGCCCCGCTCACCGAGCGCCGTCGCCGCGATGCGCGGGTGCGACGTCGCAATTCGACGCCCGCGAAGGTCTTCGAGCTCCACCGCATCATCCTCGAGCGATACGGCCGCCTGCAAC
>JAKBCI010000082.1 GCA_021807965.1 Actinomycetes bacterium | reverse complement strand
GCTGCGCGCGGGCGAGATGACGCGTGACGAGGGTCCGCCGGTCGCGTCACCGGCGGGTGTCCCGTGGCGACAGTCCTTCGTCCACGATCAAGGAGTACTCACGTGCCGAGCGAAGAGTGACGAGGTCCTTCGTCGTTGGCCAGCGGCTCGGCGATCCATCAGCGCTCGTCACGAGGGTGGCGCGATTACTCGTCTGGTCTTGAAGGCATAGTCGTGCATGCGGGCGAGTGGTCAGTCTCATTTTCAAAACGCAAATACTCGACGGGTCTAATCCGCAGTTGGCGAGGGGAATCGTGATGCTCGAATGTTGACATCCCCGGACCAGGAGGCGTTGCGTCTTCGCGCGGTGATCCTCGTACGAGAGGAGGGAGTTTCCCAGTCCGAAGCGGCCCACTCGTCGGAGTCACCGGTCAGACGGTGAAGCGGTGGGCGGCCAGGTTCGACGAGCAGGGCGAGGAGGATCGCGACACGGGGGTGCGAGGTCGTCGACCCGGCGAACAGACGGCGGTCTCGGCGCGTGAGCAGGCGTGGCGGCAGAGGGTGATCCACACGAAGTGCACCGACAAGTTGAGACACCCGGGATTCCTCTTGACGAGAGAGGTCGTCGCTGAGTTGATCAATCACAACTACGGCGTCGATACCTCACTCCGCGCCCTCGGCAAATACCTAAAGCGCCGGGGTTCCAGTCCTCAAGAGCCCGTGAGCAGAACCCTCGAGCACGATTCCGTGCTCGATCGGGAGTGGACCGAGAGGGTTTAATCGGAAGTCGCCGCCAAGGCCAAGCGCGAGAATTCGTAGATCATCAGTGGTGGCGAGACGGTACCGGCGGTGATCCCAGCGTCGGAAGCCCCTGATCCCTGAGTGGCGAGACCCCGGTCATCTAAGGAACTGGCCAGCGCGTCGGGGCCAACGTCATCTCGGCCATGTCACTCGCGGAAAACTCTTCTTCATGGTCTTAGCTGGTCGGACCAACGGGTGCTGTTCTTCACGTTCCTTAGGGCGGGTGCGCCAGATGCACGGGCGTGCGGTCTTCTTGATCGTCGATGCTCACTCGACTCATCGCACGAAGTTGGTCCGCCAGTTCGCCAGACAACTCGATGGACTCCTGCACCTCTACTTCCTGGACTACAGCCCGTGCTCAAATCCGATGGGCCGCTCCATTACGATCTCTAGTCCAAGATTCTCGGACGCCGGCGTCCTCGGACTCGTGACGCACTCTTCGACTTCGTTCATTCGCACCTTCGTCGTCGCTAGTAACGGCCACACGTCGTCGCAGCCTTCTTCAGCGAGAAGCGCGGCTTCGCGACAGCGTGAGGATCTCTCGGCTATTTGAGTGCTGTAGTCGTAAGTCTGAGGATTCGACTGGCAACGAGATTTGCCGAGCTGGTCGCGACGCTTACTTGATATGGGTCGTGGGACACCACGATCGCGTGGCCGTTGTCGTAGGTGAAGGCGCTACGAGGCAGGTGGATGACGATGTTCTTCGACGCGCCCGCGGCCAGGTCGACGCGACCGATGCCGCGTAGTTGCTCTGGCGGCTCGCCAAGGCCACGTGGGTATCTCACGTACACCTGAGCGATGTCCACCCCGGGCACGTGGCCGGAATTCGTAATGCGTAGTGCCACCTCCACGCCCGAGCCCGATCGCGAGATCGAGATGTTCGACCACGAGAATCTCGTGTAACTGAGTCCGTAGCCGAAGGGGTAGGCCGGGGTCACCGAATTCGCCTGGTACCAGCGATAGCCAATGTCACTGAGTCCGCCGAATTGTACGGTGCCGCCTTGACCGGGATATTGACTTAACCGCGACGCCGGGGTCTGCCAGGCGGTACTTGGGAAGCTCACCGGCAGTCGACCCGACGGGTCGACCGCACCGGTGAGGACTTGGGCGATCGCCGCACCGACCATCTGTCCTCCGTACCAAGCCTCCACGATTCCCGCGACCTTCGATCGCCAGGGCATCATCACGGGGCCACCCGTTGTCAGCACCACCACCGTGCGCGGATTCGCGCGGGCCACGGCACTGATCAACGCGTTCAGGTCACCCTGGAGCCAGAGCGAGGTAAGGTCCGCACCTTCTGAGAGGTTGCTGCCCGCGAAGACTACTGCGGTGTTCGACCGCCTTGCCGCCGCCACGGCGGCGTCGATCTGGGGTTGCACGTAGTCGATGCCGAAGCCCGGCGTGCTCGTGGTCCCGAGTGAGAACCATCGCGCCACGAGGGTGTAGCTGTGGCCCGCTACGAGAGAAACTGCCGTCGACTGAGGGTAGAGACCGTGTAGTCCCCGGTCCGCGAGAATCGTACGACCGTTCAGTGAGAGCCAGGTGTCGCCAAGGTCTGACAGACCCATCACGTATGTGCCAGTCTTCTCAGCATTAATGGTCACTTGCCAATTGCTCCAACCCGCGCCGCGTCCCGGCGTTGTTGCGGTCAGGGCCATGGGCGTTACGGCGTTTGCGTAGAAGGTCGCCGCTTCTCCACTGTCGGGTATGGTGCGCAGAGCGTCGGGGCTTTCTGCCGGTGGCGCCGTTCCCGTCACGACGTCGGCAATCTTCAGCGGACTGAACTCCATGCCGCTGAGGCTTCCCGGACGGTAGATCACACTCGCGTGGGGCAACATAGTTCGCAGTGCGGCGAGGGGTGTCGTGAGCGACGACGCGCGCACGCCCGAGCTGCCACCGCCGCGAGAGATGATTCCCTGGTTCGCATCAAGGCCGATCACCGCGACCGACGACGTGGTTCGAAGTGGCAAGACCTGGTTCGAGTTCTTTATCAACACGATGCCCTGACGCTCCGCGCGTAGAGCTACCAGTTCGTGTGTCGCGGAGGTGGCCGACTTCGCGAGAGCAATGCTGCGTGGATTCGCGACTAACCCGTAGGCGAACATCTCGGTCAGGACCGAAGCGACCGCGCTGCGCAGCGAGCGAAGTCGCAGGTGCCCACTCTCGAGAGCGAACAACACGGCCGAAGGCGATGATGGCTTCACCAGACTCATACCCGCCGCGACGGCCGGTGCTGGCGCGGTCGTCGCACCGTAATCGCTGCGGACGAAGCCGCGAAAGCCCCACGACCGAAGCGTCAGGTAGAGAGAGCCGTTCGAACAGGTGTTGACATCATTGATCATGCCCATGGCGCACATGATCGACGCCACGTGGGCCAGCTTCACAGCGGACTGGAAGGGCGCGTTGTAGATCTCGGCGAGGACCCGGCCCGACAACTTCTGATTGAGGCGGCCGCGTGCGTTCTCCTGGGTATAGGCGCTGAAGTGCTTGGCCTGCGCCATCACACCGGTTGACTGGATTCCCTCGATCGCGGCCACGCCCATGAGGCTCGCGAGGAATGGGTCCTCGCCGTAGGTCTCGAAAGCACGACCAGAGAGGGGCGTGCGAATCAAGTTCAAGTCCGGCGCCTGCAAGACATCGTAACCCTTGGTGAGTGCTTCTTGGGCCATGGCGAAGCCAACTTGGCGGGCGACGAGCGGGTTGAAGCTCGCGGCCACCGCGAGTTCGCTCGGGAATTGTGTGACCTTGGTGGTGTTGTTACCCACGCCCGCTGGACCATCGACGAGCGAGAGGGCTGGAACGCACAAACGCGGCACCCCGACGTTGAAGTTTTCGACTCCCGAACCGTGTCGTAGCACGACGAAGTTCGCCAACTCACTGGGGGTCATGAGGCGCGCCACCTGCTGGGCCATGTGCTGGGCGGTAAAGCTGTGGTGCAGACTCTCGGCGATCCAGGGACAACTGATGGTCGTGGACGCCGTGCCGGTGACCCCCGTCGTGGCGCCTATGGTCTCGGACGGACCAACCCGCACGAAGGAAATCGTCGCCACCAACAGCGACACGACAATCAAAGACACGATGGCCGAGCGCGTGCGCAGATGGTGACGGAATCTCACGAGTGGGATCTTTCAATAGTTAAATTTCTGACGTGAAACAACTTCTCGAACGGCGCAGAGAGTCCCCGTAGTGAGGACAGACTTATAGCAATCTCCGTCGAACCTCTCAAGAGGCTCTGTTTGCGGGTGCCCACTCGCCACGTTCATGACCGTGGCGAGCGGGCACCTCGTCCCTTACTGGGCGCCTGTCGTCTGGCTGTCGACGTTGGAACCGCCCACGTCCTGAGCACCCGCGGCACCGTCGGACTCGGTCGAAGTTGCCTCTGATGAGTTCTCGTTCGACGCCGCCTCGGTCGAATCGGGGGCGGTGCTCTGCGAGCCACTCTGGCTACCCGACTGGACGTTCGCGCCCGAGTCGAGTTGGGAGCCGGTGTCTGCGACGGTGTTCGCGACCGTCGGTACAGTTGTGCTCCCCGACGCCGACGCGACGCCTGAGGCCATTCCAATTCCCACTGCTGAGCTGCCAAGAGCAATCAGTCCCGCCACGCCGACGCCAATCTTCTTCATCTTCATCATCTCGTACTCCTCATTGTTGAAAGTGCGTCACCCCGATTGGTGGCACTATGGCCACCCTGCCAGGACGGCGCTGAGAAACCCTTGAGAAGGACTCAAAGCGTACTCAGTCGTTCACTAGTACGACCACCACTGGGCATCACGAGCGGGCGATACAATCACGTAAAGGCGTACCCGACGAAAGGGTGAAGAGACCCGATGCGGTTACTGCTCGTTGAGGACGAGGTGGGCATCGCGACCAGTCTGAAGCGTGGTCTCACCGCGGATGGATTCGCCGTCGAGGTTGCCACGGATGGTAAGACCGGACTCTGGATGGCCAGCAACATTGATTATGACATCATTGTCCTCGATCTCATGTTGCCTGGACTCAACGGCTTCAGCGTTTGTCACGAGATTCGCGAGCGAGGTGTGTGGACTCCAGTTCTCATCCTGACCGCGAAGACGGGAGAACTCGATGAGATTGAGTCGCTCGACAGTGGCGCGGACGACTTCTTGACCAAGCCGTTCTCTTATCCGGTGCTGCTCGCACGCATTCGATCGCTCCTGCGCCGAGGCGCTCGCGAACGACCGACCGTGCTCGAGGTAGACGGTCTTCGCCTCGATCCGGCGACGCGGTCGTGTTGGCGAGAGGATGTGCCCATCGCGCTCACACCGCGAGAATTCGACCTACTCGAATTCCTGATGCGCTCGGGGTCCCGTGTGGTCAGCAAGGACGAGATCCTCGAGCACGTCTGGAATCCCGAGTTCGAAGGCAGCCCTAACATCGTGGAGGTCTACGTCGGATACGTGCGTCGAAAGATCGATCGGCCGTTTGGAACAGAGACGATTCTCACCGTGCCGGGAAGCGGATATCGATTGGCCGAAAGTGGCCGCTAGCACGTTAGTACCGCCAGCCACCATCCGCTCTCGTCAAGGTCTTTTTCGTTGGCTCTCTTCGATTCGAGCGAGGACCGTGCTGGCTTCAGTCATGGTCGTCGGTATTGCGCTTGGGGTGACCAACGTTCTTCTGGTCGTCGAGGTGAAG
This sequence comes from Actinomycetes bacterium, assembly GCA_021807965.1. Next base: position 1,923 of record JAKBCI010000082.1, on the reverse strand, counting down.
GCGTCGCACCAGAGTGGGGTGGACCGCGCGCTACGCCTCGAACTCAACTCTCTCGTTGCCGCCACCAGCAACGGCTCGATTCCAGGAACACTTCAACTGACGTCCCAGGACACGTCCTTTATCCAGATCGTGAACGCCAGTGGCCACGTACTCGCTAGTAGCGCCAGCGTCCAGGGCGAGAGTCGCATTGCGGCGTTCGCCCCGAAAGGGTCCGGCGACTTTCGTACTCTTTCGAACTTGCCCATTGGTTCCGGGGATAGCTACCGCGTGGCCGCGACCAGTGTGAGCACCTCGGGCGGATCGATCATCATTTACGTGGGTGAGTCGCTCGAAGCCATCACTCACTCCGTTCATGCCATTCTGGTCGGCCTACTTGTCGTCGACCCCATACTTCTCATCATCGTAGGATCGACAGTTTGGTGGCTTATAGGTCGAGCACTTTCGTCGGTTGAGGCCATTCGCACCGAAGTGGAGGACATTACCGCCCGGGCACTCGAAAGACGAATCACTGAACCCACAGTGCACGATGAAATCGGTCGCCTGGCCGTGACGATGAATGCAATGCTCGAGCGGCTCGAAGCTTCGAGCCGGCGACAGCGAGCCTTTGTTGCCGATGCGTCGCACGAGCTTCGCAGCCCTCTCGCCGCAGCACAGTCTGAGCTCGAGGTGAGCCTGTCTCACGTCGCGTCGACCGATTGGCCAGATTCGGCACGCATCGTGCTCGGCGATATTGAGCGAGTTCGTCGCATCGTGGAGGATCTGGCAATCCTTGCACGATCGGACGAACAGACAATTGAATGGAACCCCCGCAGCGTCGATCTGGACGAACTAGTACTGCGAGAGTGCACTCGACTGCAGCGAATCGCCCGTGTCACAATCGACGCGTCCTCTGTTTCGGGTGCGCGAGTCGCGGGAGACCCCGAGCAACTTGGACGAGCGATAAGGAATCTGCTCGACAACGCAGTGCGCCACGCCCGTCAGCAGGTAAGCGTCACCTTAAGCCAGGATTCTGAATGGGCCGTCCTCGAGATTCGTGACGATGGCACCGGGGTGAGCGTCGAGGACCGCGATCGAATCTTCGAGAGGTTCGTGAGAGTCGACCAATCGAGAGCTCGATCAAGTGGCGGCAGTGGACTGGGGCTCGCCATCGTTTACGAGATCGTCACGGCCCACGGTGGAACAGTCGAGGTCACCGATGCGAGACCTGGTGCAAGATTCATCGTGCGACTTCCCAGGCCGACATCGTGATCGGTCGCTCCTGAAGTTGGATCGCTCGCGGTCGGCTGAGAGTACTCGTGGTGCCTCAAGGTTGAGTCCGGGCCGGCATCGGCGCCAGTGGTGATGAGATGAGGCAGCAACACCTGGCCTGAGAGACGCGCTGGACCAATGGTTCCTCATGGTGCGCGCGAACAAAATGGGTCACGGCGCAACGGTGGAGCGCTAGAGTTATTTGCGTGTTGAAAGCAAGTACTCAGGCATCGTCGTTCGACCTGACTGCGGAATCCACGGTCATCGACCGGATCCAGGCGAGTCTCAAGCTGGTCGCCCAGTCGGGTAACCAGGTTCGCGTGCACGAGGAGTTGCTGCGCGTGGCGGGCGTGCGCATAGACCGGGCGGGTCTGGCGCTGCTCTACAAGCTCGGGCGCCACGACGATCTACCGTGTCGGGTGACCTCTCTGGCGGGGATGCTCGGGGTGGACACTCCCACGGTGACGAGGAAGGTGCAGCAACTCGAGCGCGAGGGCTACGTCGTGCGCGAACCCGACCCCGATGACCGAAGGGCCTCGTTGATCAGCCTGACCGAGAGCGGCCAGAGCGCTCTCGCTCGGGTGCTGAGCGCCCACCGCGAACGCCTCACCCGGCTCTTCAAGGACTGGGACGAGGCCGACGTACAGAATTTCGCGACACTGCTGGAGAGATTCG
>JAKBCI010000081.1 GCA_021807965.1 Actinomycetes bacterium | reverse complement strand
CGCTCATTGCGCCTCGCCGTCGCCGGCCGCCAGGCTGCCCGCGTCGCTCATCTGGGCCTTCAGCGCCGCCAGCTGGGCGTCGACCGACGACGTCGCGCTCGCCTGGTCGAGCTGAGCCTGGATGTCGTCCCGATTACTGGTGAGGTCCGTTAGGGCACCCGAGGCGAGCAACTCATCAAGGGCCCCACTGCGGGCCTGCATTTCGGCGACTTTGTCCTGGGCTCGCTGCAGAGCCGCGCCGGCGTCGCCCATCGAGGCCGAGATGCCGCTCACCGCCTCCGAGACGTGCGCTGACGCCTCGGCCGCGGTGTAGGTCGCCTTGATGGTCTCCTTCTTGGTGCGAAACGCCTCGACCTCGGTCTGCAGGCGTTGTGCCGTCTCGGTCAGCTTGTCCTCTTGCTCGACTATCGTCGCGTGTTGGGTGTCGAGGTCCTTCAGCTGCCCCGCGATGGCCTCGCGGCGGCTGAGGGCCTCGCGGGCGAGCGATTCGTTGTTCTGGGTGAGCGCGGCCTTGGCCTGTTCGGCGAGTTTGTCACCCTGGCTCTTCAGCTGCTCGGCCTGGATCTCGATCCGCTTGCGCGCGGTCGCGACGTCAGCGACGGCGCGGCGAACCTTGGTCAGGTTCTCGAGCTGCTGCTCGTACGAGAGGTCGAGCGTTTGACGCGGGTCCTCGAGCTTGTTGAGCGCCGCGTTGGACTTGGCCTGGAAGATAGTCGCCAGTCGTTTCCCTACACCCATGAGTTCTCCTTGTCCATCTGCCCAGAATAGGGGCCTCGGTACCCGGCGGGCCGCTCGTACCCTAAAAATCCCCGTTGACGCCTAATCCAGCGTCCTGGGCGCGGGCCTCGTCGGCGAGCTCGCGGCGGTGCTCGTCGAGCGCCGCGGCCAGGCGGTCGTCACCGGTGGCGAGCACCCGCACGGCGAGTAGGGCGGCGTTCGCGGCCCCGTTCACCGCGACGGTGGCGACGGGCACGCCACGGGGCATTTGGACGATGCTGAGCAACGAGTCGAGCCCGTCCAGCCGGGCCAGCGCCACGGGCACGCCGATCACCGGCAACGACGTCGTCGACGCCAGCATGCCGGGCAGGTGAGCGGCCCCTCCGGCGCCGGCGATCAGGACGCGCAGGCCGCGCGAGCGCGCGTCGCGCCCGTAGGCCAGCATGTCGTCGGGCGTCCGGTGGGCCGACACAACCCGGACTTCGTGCTCGACGCCGAACCCGCTCAGCACCGCCATCGCGCCGGCCATCACCTCGTAGTCCGAGGAACTGCCCATCACCACACCCACGATCGCGCTCACGGTACCTCCCTGGTGCGCGTGCCGTACGCCAGCGCCCCCTGCCATGCTGCCACCCGCGTGGCGTTCGCGTCGTCACCGACGGCGGTGACGTGGCCGACCTTTCTACCCGGCCGCCAGGCCTTGCCGTACTCGTGCACGTACACGTTCGGGACGCCTCGAGCTGAGTCGGGGTCGCCCGGACGCTGCGCTCCAACGACGTTCACCATCACGACGTTCGCGGCGCGAGGTTGCACCGGGCCGAGTTGTTGGCCCGTGACGGCGCGCAGGTGGTTCGCGAACTGGCTCGTGTCGGTGCCCTCGATCGTCCAGTGACCGGTGTTGTGCGGACGCAGGGCGACCTCGTTAATTATCAGGCCATCGTCGGTGACGAACAGCTCCACGGCGAGGATGCCAACGGCCCCGATGAGCTCGCCGATTCGAAACGCGATCGAGGTGGCGTCGAGGGCCGCGTCGTTGGAGAGGTCCGCGGGAAAGCGCACCTCGACGCACATGCCATCGGCTTGCACGGTGGAAACGGGCGGGTAGTTCAGACTCGACCCGTCGGCGGCGCGAACCAGGAGCTGTGCGACCTCGCCACGCAGCGCTACGCGCTCTTCTACGACTACCCGCACGCCGAGCTCGTCGACGATCGCGGGCACGTCGGCGGGATCGTCGACGAAGATGACGCCGCGGCCGTCGTAGCCGCCTCGAGCGACTTTGACGACCGCGCCGTTGGGTAATGTGCGAAGCAGCTCCGCCAGCGCAGGGTCGGCGCCCGACGTTACGACGACGAAACGAGGCACCGGCAGATGGGCGGCGGCGAAGTGACGTCGCTGATGGGCCTTGTCGACGGCGTATCGCAGCGCGGTGGCGCCAGGCCGCACGCGCACGCCGCGGCGCTCGAGGCTCGCCACTACCTCTAGGTCGACCAACTCGTGATCGAACGTCACCACGTCGACCGATCGGGCCAGCTCGTCGAGAGCCGCCGCGTCGCGACCGTCGCCGACGATCACGCGGTCCGCGGTCGCGGTCGCGGCGTCGTCATCGCGCGCGGCGAGCACAATCAACTCGACGCCCACCTCGTGAGCGACCTCGCCCATGAGACGCGCCAGCTGGCCGCCACCCACGACCCCCACCCGAGTCACGCTAGGTTGAGTGGCGTTCGACACGCGCTCGACGCTAGCGGTCGACAAGGGGGTAGTCGTGCGAATCGCGGTGGGGTTAGACGTTGACGGGTCCATCGGGGACACGCTGGAACGGGTCGGTCGTCTGCGCGACCTTGGCTTTCGCGCCATGTGGTCGTCGCAAATCTTTGGTCCGGACACGCTGACCGTACTGGCCCTGGTTGGTCGGGCCTATCCCGACGTAGACCTTGGTACGGCGGTCGTGCCCGTACAGCCGCGCCATCCGTCGATGCTCGCGGCTCAGGCCCGCACCGTGCAAGACGCGATCGGCGGGCGGCTGACACTCGGCGTTGGCCTCTCGCACCAGGTCGTGGTCGAAGGACTCTGGGGCATACCCTTCGAACGGCCGGTCTCGTACATGCGTGACTACTTGAGCGCCTTGGCGCCGATGCTACGCGGTGAGCCGGTGAGCGTCCGCGGCGATTTCGTGAGTGCGACGACGATGGGGGCGGTTGGTCCCAAGGACGCCGTCGCCCCCGCTCTGGTCGTCGCGGCCCTCGGACCGAAGATGCTCGAACTGGCCGGTGCGCTAGCCGACGGAACGGTGCTCTGGATGACTGGACCTCGCACGATCGCCGAGCACATCGTGCCGACGATCAACGCCGCCGCGGCGACCGCGGGGCGACCCGCTCCTCGCGTGGTCTGCTCCCTGCCGGTGGTGGTCACCGACGACGTCGAGGGCGCCCGAGCGCGAGTGAACGAGACGTTCGCGATCTACGCGACGCTGCCGAGCTACGCGGCGATGCTCGAGCGCGAAGGCGCGAGCGCGCCCGCCGACGTGGCGATCATCGGCACGCGCGACGTCGTCGTCGACCAGCTCCGCGGCCTCGCCGACGTCGGCGTCAGCGAGTTCTCGGCCGTCGCCTCCGGCACGCCGGCCGAGCGCGAGGCGGCTCTCGCGGCCGTGCTGGACTACGACCGCGAGACCAACGGGACGACCACGGGCCACTAGAGTCGGTCGGTCAAAGGAGTGTTATGGCCGCGGTCGCCAGCGTTATCTCAATCGTGTTGTTCCTCGCGTTTCTAACCACCGGGTTCCAGAAGGTGCTGTTCAACCCCGTGACGAGTCAGGCGGCGGGCCACCTCGGCGTGACCAAGCGGCTGTACCAGCGAGTGGGAATCGTGGAGATGGTCGCGGCGATAGCGGTGATGGTCGGACTGAAGGCGAGTGGTTCCTCAGCGTTGGCGATCGTGAACGAAGTGGCCGCCGCCGGTCTGGTGGCGCTGACCGCGTCGGCGGTCGTCGCGCACCGTCGCGTCGGCGACGCCCTCGCCGCGCTCGCCCCGGCGGCGTCGCTCGGCTTGCTCGCGGCGATTGAGTTGATTTTTCGCGTTCTGCAGTAGTTCAGGCCGGGAGTCGAGTGTGTTTGAACTCGTTCAGTTCGGGCTGTTGTGACATCAGCGCGAGAAGCGACTCGATGAGCCGGATTGAGGCGCGGGCGTCGTCGGTCGGCGGCTCCATATAGCGGACGAAGGTCGCGTCAGTCCCGACGACGAAGGTCGGGACGCCAAAGGCCTCGACCGTGGCGAAGCGCTCGTAGCTCTCTTTGATCACCCGGTGCGGCCGGCGTTCGCTGAGGTCACCACGTACTTTGGCCAGGTCGACGCCCACGGGTTCGAGCACCGAGGCGATCTCGTTAAACGTTGACAGCCGTACGGCCCGTTCGTGGCGAGCCCGAAAGAGCGCTTCGTGCGCGTCGAGAAAGTGCTCGGGTTGCTGGTCGCGCACCGAGACGCCGGCGGCCAGCGCGATGAGGTCGCGGTCGTAGGACGGGTCATCCCACACGTCGGGTCCGCCGTCGGCGCGATGGCCTTGGCTGAGCGTCCAAGGCACGAACGTCACGTCGAAGTCGGCCCCGGCCCGTAACGCGGTGATCACGTGCAGGTGAATGTTCTTCGCGAACGGGCAGCGATAGTCGAACGAGATTTCGAAGGATTCCACGTCGACAGCCTACGGAGTGCCTGGCGAAACCGGTCGGGTGGGTACCGCCACGCCGCTGCGGCGACACCGCTCCGTATAGGCACAAAAGCGGCACGTGTTCATCGACGGCGTCGCCGGAAACTCGCCGTCGTCGTAATAGCGCTGGATAGTTCGCCAGGCGTCACCGGCCGCGTTCGCTCTAGCCCGGATCACGACCTCGGTGACGGTGCGTTCGATGGTCTGGCCCCCCGCGACGTACAGCAGGCGAATCGTCGAGGGACGTTCGCCGAGGCCCGTCTCGCACAGCGCGGCGTAGAGCTCGGTGTTGGCGAACGTCTGGGAGTCGAAGCGACGGTTGGGCAACGCGCCGGTCTTGTAGTCGATGATGGCCAGTGTCCCGTCGCTCTCACGGTCAAGTCGGTCGAGGATGCCGAGCATGGGCACGCCGTCGAGGTCGGCGTGGACGCGCAACTCCACACCCTCGTGATTGACGGCGCGCGGATCTTCCATCGTGAAATAGACGTCAAGAATGTCCGAGGTCTCGTGGCGCAGTCGCGCGAGCGTCTCGAGGTTGCCGTCGAGGTCAAGATCCTTACGGACCGACTCGCTGAGCACGTCGTCTTCGGCGGCTTGGAGCAACCCTCGAGCAGCGTCGGCCGTCCGTTCGCCGGGTTCCAGCCGGTACAGCCGTTCAAAGACGGCGTGCGCCAGCCGGCCCTTGGTCGCGGCGTAGGTGGCGGGTTGGGGGACGCGCTCGATCGACGCGTACTGGAATCGGCGCGGGCACGCGCGAAAATCCTGAAGCCGAGAGGGCGAGAGCGCGTTCGGCAGGGGTCGGTCGAAACTCATGGGACTACCGTAGGCCGAGGGGGTGACAGTTCCGCGCCGATCGGGCCTTCATCGCGACAAGAAACCCGATGCGGTCGGTCGAGCTCGGTCCGGTGGGCTAGAAACGGGTGGTGCAGCGCATCGAGGATTCCCGTGGTGCGACCGTGCGGCTCGACCGGTGGGCGGGCCTGGCCCCGGGGGACCCCGTCGTCGTGAATGTTGCGAGCGCGCTGCGTCGCCAGTGGGTATTCGTGGCCTACGTGCGCAACGGCGAAACCGGTGACGAGTGGATCGACGTGCGCGGCGGCCGGCCAGGCGAATTGACGCGACGTTCGTTTCGACCCGAACTCATCTTTCCCATTGGCGCGCGGCGGGGCGCGCGACTGCGCGGACCGTCCCTGTTCGACGCGCCGCAGTTGGCGCTCAACGCCCCGCGTCGATTGCGTTGATGCGACGCGAGGCCATGATGAACAGGCCCGGCACGGCCGCGATGGTCGCGGTGACGACGAAGTAGGCGCGTACGCCGACGACGGCACTGATCGAACCGGCCACGATCAGTCCAACGGGTGCCAGACCGAGTGAAACGAACCAGTCAACCGACGACACCCGTCCGAGCAGTTCGCGCGGCACGACGCTTTGCAGCATCGATTCCCAGATGACGTTGCCGTACAGGATGCCCGGCGAGGTCACGGCCGGGATAATGAAGACCTCCCACGTGTGCGTCACGACCGCGAAGACGAGCATGACGAGGTTGCACGTAGTCCAGGCGATCCACATCGCGCGTATGCGGCGCTTCGGCGTGGGCACGCTGCCCGAGACGAGGGCGCCGACGCCTCCGGCGAGACCGAACGTGGCGAAGAAGTATCCAATCGTGGCTTTGGTGGCGTGCAGGTGGTGACGCAGGAAGAACGGGATCAAGACGCTCATTGGCGTGAAGACGAGGGCGTTGGCGAGCGCTACGGCGAGCAGCGTCGTCCAGATCCACGTCGTGCGTCGGACGTAGGCGAGACCGGCTTTGATCTCGTGGCCCATAGTGCTCTCGGCGGCGCGAATCGGGGTTGGCGTCGGTCTCATGAGTAGCAGGGCCGTGGCACTGACCACGAATGTCGCCGCGTCGACGGACATCGCGGCGGTCGTGCTGGTGGCCGCAATCAAGCCACCGACGGCGGGCCCGATCATGCCGCCGACGACGTTGGTCGACAGTGGACGCACGGCATTCATGGCGCCGAGCAGCGTTTCGGGAACGATTTCGGGCGTCAGCGCATTCATCGCCGGCGTAAAGATGGCGTCGAACGTTCCGAACAAGAACGCGAACACCATCAGTTCGCCAAAGTGCAGTGTTCCCGTGGCCAAGAGCGCGACGAGTCCTCCCGTAAGCGCCGCGCGCGAGAGGTCGGAGATCAAGAGCAGCGAGCGTCGTGAGTGCCGATCGACGATGGCGCCGCCAACCAGGAGAAAGACGACGAAGGGCGTCATGCGGGCGGCGGTGAACCACGCCAGATTGGAAACCGAATGGGTCGTCTCCAACACGAGGAGCGTGAGTGCGACGTTCGCCACGCCGTCGCCGAAGCTCGACACCGTTTGGCCGGCCACGAGGAGGGCTGGCTCTCGGTGCGTGAAGAGCGTGGCGAGGGCTGGGCGCCGTTTCATGACTGGCTCACCATAACCGTCGGCTACATTGCGCACGAGGACAATGGCGATACTGGTCTACGACGGTGACTGCGGGTTCTGTCGGCGGTGCGTGCGCTGGGGCGAGCGCCGATGGCTCGACGTGACGCCGATTTCGTCGGCGGTGTACCGAGAATCCTCGGACTTACTGTCGGACGACGAGTTGGCCCAGAGCGTGTGGTGGATCGATGGCGCGCGCCGGTATCGCGGCGCACGCGCCGTGGCGCGGGCTCTCGCCGCGTCTCGACCGCCGTGGCGCTACCTCGGTCGCGTGATGATGGTCGCCCCCGTTTCGAGTCTCCTCGAGCCGGGATACCGCCTGCTCGTTCGGTTTCGTCACCGCTTGCCGGGTGACCAGCACGGCAAGGCCGTGCCCTGAGCGGTGACGGTAGGGTGCGCGTCACCGACGTCGAGCAGGAGATGAAACGCGTCATCGACGTGACGAAGGAAGCCGGCGACACCGATGCCGACATCGCCGCCACCGA
>JAKBCI010000080.1 GCA_021807965.1 Actinomycetes bacterium | reverse complement strand
GCACGCTGCGCATCGCGGACGGGCCCGACGAGGTCCACAAGATGACCATCGCGCGCCGCGAGATCCGTAAGCACAGTCGCGATTTCCACATCGGCGCGGGCGGCTAGCGCTACCGATTCGCGAGCACGTGCGCGATGGCCGCGGGAAGGTCCGACGCCCGCGCGTAGCGGGCCAGTCGGGCGCCAGCGGCGCCGTGAATGAATGCGCTGAGGGCGGCGGCGTCGAGCGGGTCATGGCCTCTGGCGACGCTCGCCCCGATGAGCCCCGCCAGGACGTCGCCGGTGCCGGCCGTTGCGAGCGCGCTCGTGCCAGATTGGATCACGCGCAGTCGACCGTCGGGATGCGCGACCACCGTGGTCGGCCCCTTGAGCAACGTCACGCATCCCGAGGACCGCGCGAGGGATCGGGCCGCCTCGAATCGATCGGCGGCGGGACTTGAGCCGACGAGTCGCTCGTACTCACCGTCGTGCGGGGTCACCACCCACGTCTCGTCACGACGTACGTTGAGGACGCGTTCATCGAGTCCATCGGCGTCGAGCACGACGGCGACGTCCACGTCACGCAGTTGGTCCGCTAACCAGGGTGCGGCGTCACGTCCGAGGCCGGGTCCCGCGACGACCGCCTGGCTGCGTCGGTCCGCGGGGCCATTGGAGCGAACTACTTCGCTCGCGAGCGTCACCACCGGTCCCACGTCGCCTCGACTGGTGAGTCGGATCATGGATGCGCCACCGGCCAGGGCGCCCCGAGTCACGAGATCGGCTGCGCCCGGCATGAGCGGCGATCCCGCGATGACGTCGATGGCGTGGTGCCACTTGTGATCGTCACGACCCCAGCGGACGAACCCCGATAGGTCGGCGTCCTCGACGAGCCCGTCGTCGCCGTCACACGGGATGCCGAGGTTGGCCACGCGCAGCTCGCCGACGTAGGCCGCCGCGTGTCCCGTGAGGTGGGCGGGCTTGAGGGCTCCCAGGGCGACCGTGACGTGAGCTTTGAGTGGCTGGCCGAGCACCTCGCCGGTATCGGCGTTTACCCCGGACGGGAGATCCGCCGCCACGACCGTGGTGGTCGGCGCCACGTGCGGCGCCCGATAGGGGCGCGAGCAGCCGAGCCCGAAGGCGGCGTCGATGACTAGGTCGTAGCCGCGTAGCGACGCGGGTTGGTTCGCAACCTCGACGAGGTCCACGCGTGCGCCGCGCCGGCGCAACTGCTCGGCGGCTACGCGGCCGTCGGCGCCGTTGAGACCCGGCCCGACGAGAACGGCGACGCGCGCGCCGTAGGCGGTGCGCAGCTGCGAGCGCGCGACGAGCGCGATCGCGGTACCCGCGTCGCGCACCAGCGCGTCGACCCCTCGACGAGCCACGGCGCGCGCGTCCGCGCGCCGCATCGCGTCGGCCGTGAGAATCGGAATCATCCAGCTGCGCCCGCGTCGAGTGGTTCGATGACCACCGCCGTGCCGTAGGCGAGAATCTCTTGGAAGGTGTTGGCTAGCTCGTTGGAGTCGTAGCGCATCGCGATCACCGCGTTCGCGCCCATGGACTGTGCGGCGTCGGACAGCCGCTCGAGGGCCTCGGCCCGCGACTGCTGCAACTGCTTGGTGAGTCCGCGCAGTTCGCCGCCGCCGAGTGCCTTGAAGGTGGCGCCCAACTGCGCACCGACGTTGCGGGTGCGCACCGTGAGACCGTTCACTTCACCGAGCACGCGGGTGATGCGGAAGCCGGCAACGTCGTTGGTGGTCGTGATGAGCATGGGGACCTCCTCGTGTGGCAACTGTAGGCCTCACCCGCGGGCGCCCGCTACGGTGGACCTAGCGTGTCCTTGGTGACGAGAGGAGTGGTAATGACTGCTACAACGTTGAGCGACGAACTCGCGGCGGCGCGAGAGTTTGCCGTGCCCGGCACGTTGACGTGGCTCGGTCACGCGACCGTGCTCTTGACGACGACGACGGGTACGCGCGTGCTCTTCGATCCGTGGTTGGAGAATCCGAAGAGTCCGGTGACGCTCGAGGACCTCGGTCCCATCGACGTGGTGGCCGTGACCCACGGTCACTTCGACCACATGGGTTCGGCGGTACCGGTGGCCCTGGAAACTGGCGCCACGGTCGTCTGCGTTCCCGAGATGGCGGCGTACTTCGCGACCCAGGGGGTCAGCAACCTGCTCGAGATGAACAAGGGCGGCACGGTGCGCGTCGGCGACGTCGCTCTCACGATGGTTGCGGCCGACCACTCGTGCGGCGTCGCGGCGGGCGAGAACCTGCCCTCGATCTACGGCGGGAATCCCGTCGGGTTCGTCGCGCATCTCCCCGTGGGTAGCGGCGGGCCGGTCTACGTCTCGGGCGACACCAACGTGTTTGGCGACATGGGCATCATTCGAGATCTCTACGCGCCCGAGATCGCGCTGATGCCGATCGATGGCCACTACAACATGGGTCCGCGCGAGGCGGCCTACGCCCTCGGCCTGCTTGGCGTAACGCGCTTCATGCCAATCCACTACGGCACCTTTCCACTGCTTACGGGAACGCCGGACGACGTGGCGCGTCACCTGAGCGAACGCGGCGGCGCGACGCGCGTCGTCGCGATTGAGCCGGGTTCGTCCGTTGCGCTCGTGGAGTCGTAGGGTCAGCCGAAGAACGCGACGTGCCAGTTCGCGGCGTAGGGCGTGATGATCGCGGCGCCGATCGCACCGATCACCAGTGACGCGCCGAGCGACCATTGGCGAGCCGACGCGCCGCGAACCTGTCGGCGCGTGTAGGCCAGCCAGTCTCGCGGAGCGAAGCGCGCGGTGTCAATGGCGTGACCGAGGACGTGGATCGCCATCACCCCGAACCACAGGACGAACGAGGCGCGGTGAATCGTGAAGAGCAGCGGGCGCGACGAGACGGGCGCGCCGACGACGAGTCCCACGCCCGAGAACAGCAGCACGAGGGTCAACACGACCAAGACCGGCCCGAGTAGCCGTAGCAGCGGGGCGGGCGGCCCCTTCAGCCGGTACTCGTGATTGCCGGCGTAGTACTTCATCATGCGCCAGGTTGTCGAGGCGATCTTCATCAGGATCGGGGGAATGAGCAGCACGCCGATGAAGATGTGCGGGGTCAGCAGCGAGCGGATGCTCACGATGGTGACGCCTTCGACGAAGAGCAAGATGAAGATGACGGCGGCGAATGAGCTGGTAAATCGGGCGTTACCCTCAACCCCGCCGGTGCGCGAGCGAGGACGAACGCGGGGGCGCGCGTGCTGGGGAGTTCGTCGTGCCATAGGGACCAGCGCCTCGTGCCTCGTTGACCAGATGGTCGCAACAGTTGGCGTAAACGCTAGCAACCGGACCGTCCGCGGCGCGGCGCGCAAGGTAATGACTCCCTAAAAATCACGTCTCCTCGGTGTCACTGGGTCGTTCGACCGGCGGTTGAGTATCGTGACAGCATGTTTCCCGACGCGTCGCGTTCCGGCACGGTTCCGTTCGGTGCGTGGCAGACGTGGTACCGGGTGACCGGCGACCTCGAGAGCGGCGCGATACCCCTGGTGGTGCTGCACGGAGGTCCGGGCGCCGCGCACGACTACCTGCTGAGCCTCGCTGAGCTGAGCCGGACCGGGCGTCCCGTTATCCACTATGACCAGGTTGGCTGTGGCCGTTCGACGCACCGCCGCGACAGCGCAGCCCAAGACTGGACGGTGCGACTCTTCCTCGACGAGCTGGCGAACCTGCTCGAGGCGCTGCGCGTCGATCGCTACCACCTGCTGGGCCAGTCGTGGGGGGGAATGCTCGCCGCCGAACACGCGGTTGAGCGGCCCGTGGGACTCGCGTCACTGATCCTCAGCAATTCGCCCGCGTCCATCGATCTCTGGGTGGCTGAGGCGCTGCGACTGCGCCGCGACCTGCCCCGGGACGTGCGCGAGGTCCTGGACCGACACGAGGCGGACGGTTCGCTGGACGATCCGGCGTACCAGGAGGCGACTCAAGCTTTCTACGACCGTCACGTCTGTCGGGTCATCCCGAATCCGCCCGAGGTCCTGGCCATGACGGCCCAGTTGGCCGACGATCCCACGGTCTACCGGTCGATGTGGGGCCCCAACGAGTTCTACGGCACCGGCAGTCTACGAACGTGGTCGATCATCGACCGGCTGGACCGAATTGTCGCGCCGACGCTGCTCGCGTCAGGCCGCTTTGACGAGGCGACTCCCGCCACGGTCCAGCCGTTCTTCGATCGGATCGAGGACGTACGCTGGGAGATCTTCGAGGCATCAAGTCACATGCCGTTCGTCGAGGAGCCGTTGCGCTACCTCGACGTGATCGGCCGCTTTCTCGCTGAGCATGACTAGCGCGGGCTCCGCGCGGCTGGTCGTGCTGGACAGCGTGCTCGTGGATCTGACGCTGCGCGTCGACGCCCTACCCGATCGTGGCGGCGACGTGCGAAGCGACTCGTCGATGCTCGCGCCCGGCGGCGGCTTCAACGTGCTCGCCGCGGCCGCTCGTCAGGGCATGGCGACGTGCTACGGCGGCCGACTGGGGCACGGCCCGTTCGCCGATCTCGCGCGCGAGGCGTTGCGGGCCGAGGGCGTGGCGCTGCTGCGCGAGGACGGTGACGCCCTCGATGACGATCTGGGGATCTGCGTGGTCCTGATCGACCGGGACGGCGAGCGCACGTTCATTACTGCGCCCGGAGCGGAACTGGGCCTCGAGCGACGATCCCTCGACGCACTCGACGTGCGAGCGCGGGACTACGTGTATCTCTCGGGTTACAACCTGGCCCACCCCGAGCTCGCCGCGGTCATCGCACCCTGGCTCGACTCGATAACCACCGACGCCGTCGTGGCGTTCGATCCTGGGGCTCGCGTGCTCGATAGCGATCCGGCCGCTCTCGCGCGCGTGCTGGCGCGGACCGACTGGCTGCTCGCGAGCGCGAGTGAGTGCCGAGCGCTCACGGGGATCGAGGAGACGTCGAGTGCCGCGACCGAGCTGCGCTCGCGGGTTCGCCGCGGCGTCATCGTCCACGACGGTGCCTCGGGGTGCCTCGTGGTCGAGCACGGTGTCGAGCGCGTGGCGCCCTTTGACACCGTCGTCGTGGACACCAACGGTGCCGGCGACGCGCACAACGGCGTCTTGTTAGCGGAGTTCGCCCGCGGCGCGCCGACGCGGGTGGCCGCGCAACGCGCCAACGCGGCCGCGGCGATGGCCATCGCCGCGGGCGGTCCCGCCACGGCACCGACCCGGGCGAGCCTCGACGCCTTCTTGGCGACGCGACGCGGCTGACGGCGCCTTCGGGTGGCGTCGCGCTCGCGGGGACGGCGATCGCCCGCGGTACCATCGTGGTGACACGGATCGGCGGTCGCGTGAGGGCCTTTCAGGACTACTACCCAGAGCACCTGGCTCACTGCTACGGCTGCGGACGCCTCAACGAACACGGCTACCGCATCCAGACGGTGTGGGACGGCGACCACAGCCTGACGCGCTTCACGCCGGCGCCGTTCCACACGGCGATACCGGGCTACGTCTACGGCGGCCTGCTGGCGTCGCTCATTGACTGTCACAGCACGGGCACCGCGGCGGCGGCCATGTACCGGGCCGAGGGGCGCGACATGGATACGCTGCCGGCGTTCCGCTTCGTCACGGGAACCCTGTCGGTGCGATACGTTCGAGCGACGCCGCTCGGGCCGCCCCTCGAGATTCGCGGCGACGTCACCGAGATCAAAGGCCGGCGGGTGAGTGTCCAGTCGACGGTGTGGGTCGACGGCGTGGCGACCGTGACCGGCGAGGTCGTCGCGGTTCAGATGCCCGAGAACTTCGGCGAAGCGGAAACCGGCTAGGGCGACGACGCCCTACGGTACATTTGTGACAGGGTGTCGAATTCTGAAGAGGCGGAGGTTTCGGTGACGATGCGGTACGAAGCCTTCGAGGGGACCATTGGTCGAACCGTCAAGGAGTCGACCCCGTGGTGGCCGACTCCGGCGCACGCGCGGGCCGGCGCCCCCGACGTCGTCGTGGTGCTAGTCGACGACCTCGGCTTCTCGCACTTTGGCTGCTACGGATCGACGTTGGCCACCCCCACCGTGGACTCCCTAGCCGCTGGTGGCGTTCGCTTCACCAACTTTCACGTCACGCCCCTCTGTTCGCCCACTCGCGCGGCACTGCTCACTGGGCGCAATCACCACGAGGTTGGCATGCGAGGCATCGCGAACTGGTCGTCGGGCTTTCCCCACATGCGCGGCGAAGTGTCGCTCCACGCCGCGACCATGGCCGAAGTGCTGCGCGAGGCCGGCTACGCCACCTTCGCGATCGGCAAGTGGCACCTCGTGCCACCCGACGATTCCTCGTCGGCTGGGCCGTTCGACCAGTGGCCGCTCCAGCGGGGCTTCGACCGGTTCTACGGGTTCCTCGACGGCGAGACTGATCAATTCGCGCCGGACCTCGTGCACGACAACCACCGCGTCGCGGCGCCGGCGACGCCAGCCGAGGGCTATCACCTGAGCGAGGACCTGATCGATCACGCGACGTCGTTCATCCGTGACTCGGTATCGGTGCGTCCAGATCGTCCCTTTTTCGCCTACGTCGCCTTCGGCGCGACCCACGCTCCCCACCAGGCGCCAGCGGCGTATCGCGAACGCCACCGGGGCCGTTACGACGGCGGGTGGGATCTCGCGCGAGCGTCGTGGTTCGCCCGTCAGCGCGACCTCGGCATTATCGGGCCGACGACGGAGCTCGCTCCGCGAAACCCCGGCGTCGAGCCGTGGGACTCCCTCGGCGAGGGCGAGCGACGTCTCGCCGCCCGGCTGCAGGAGGCCTTCGCCGCGTACCTTGAACACACCGACGCCCAGCTCGGTCGACTCGTCGACGAGCTGGCGCGTTTGGGGAGGCTCGACAACACCGTCCTCGTGGTGATGAGCGACAACGGCGCGAGTCAAGAGGGTGGTCCCCTCGGCGTCCTGCACGAGATGAAGTACTTCAACGGCGTTGGTGAAAACCTCGACGAGGCCCTCGCTCGTATCGACGAGATCGGCGGGCCGAACAGCCACGCGAACTATCCGTGGGGATGGGCCCAAGCCGGCAACACGCCGTTCAAGTGGTACAAGCAGAACACCCACGAGGGGGGCGTTCACGTGCCGCTGATCGTGCACTGGCCAGCGGGGCCAGCCGAGCGGGGATCGCTGCGCCGCCAGTTTCACTACGTGACCGACGTCGCGCCGACCATCTACGAGATCGTCGGCGTTGAGGCGCCGGCCACCTATCGCGGTCGTGACCAGATGCCCCTGACGGGGACCTCCATGGCCTACGCGCTGGCCGACGCCGCGGCCCCGAGCCGCCACGCCACCCAGTACTTTGAGATGGTCGGGCATCGCGCGCTCTACCACGAGGGATGGAAGGCGGTCACGCGTCACACGCCCGGCACGGACTTCGAT
>JAKBCI010000079.1 GCA_021807965.1 Actinomycetes bacterium | reverse complement strand
TGAACAAGGCCGAGTTGGTAGATGCAATTGCTGCCGAGAGTGGCGCAGCCAAGAACACGGTAGCCGAGGTGCTGAAGGCCTTTGAGGACGTCGTCGTGCAGAACGTGTCGAAGGGCGAGAAGATCGTCCTCTCGGGTTTCGTCTCGTTTGAGCGAGTCCAGCGCAAAGCGCGTACGGCCCGCAACCCCCAGACCGGCGAGGCCATCCAGGTGAGCGCTTCCAAGGCGCCCAAGGTCTCGATCGGCTCAACCTTCAAGAAGGCCGTCAAGGGCTAGACGACCGACGCACCAACGAAAACACCCCCGGGCAATTGCCCGGGGGTGTTTTCGTTACGATCGCGCTAGCGATCTGTGCGTACGTCGACTAACTTGCGTCCCTTGCGAAATCCGAACTTGACGGTACCGTCGGCCAACGCGAAGAGGGTGTCGTCTTTGCCGATGCCGACGTTTCGACCAGGATGGAACTGAGTTCCGCGCTGGCGCATGATGATACTGCCCGGCGTCACCGCCGTGCCGTCAAATGCTTTGACACCGAGACGCTGCGCGTTCGAGTCGCGCCCGTTGCGGGTCGAACCACCACCCTTGGTCTTTGACATGTCGCTCCTTAGGCCCTGGTCGCGATGGACGTTATCTCGACCGTCGAGTACTTCTGGCGATGACCCCACCGCTTGCGCTGATTAGCTTTCGCCTTGTAGGTGAGGGCCCTGATCTTAGGGCCCTTCTCGTCCCCCACGATCCGTCCGGTCACCGTCGTGCCGCGCAGTGCCGGACCGGCGAGTACTTCGTCGCCATTGACCAGCATGACGGCTTCGAACTCAACCTCGGTTCCTACCGATTCGGGGCGCAGGTCAACGCGCACCACCTGTCCCTCAGTAACTCGTTCTTGGGAGGTTCCTACTCGGATGACGGCGTACATAGGGTTTCCATACTAGCCGATGCCGACCAGGCCTAGAGCCCCGTTGACAGCACGAACCCGCGCCCGTCGCAGACGGTGCAGATCGACGAGACCGACTCCAACAGGCCCTCGTTCACCCGTTTGCGCGTCATCTCGACCAGACCGAGCTCGGAGATATCGAACACCTGAGTGCGGGTCTTGTCGCGCGACAGCGCCTGACGAAGCGCTGACGCTACCGCGTCACGGTTCGCCTTGGACTCCATATCGATGAAGTCAATGACGATGATCCCGCCAATGTCACGAAGTCGCAGCTGGCGCGCCACTTCCTCTGCGGCCTCGAGATTATTGCGGAACACCGTTTCTTCGAGGTTCGTCTTACCGACGTTTTTACCGGTATTGACGTCAACGACGGTGAGCGCTTCGGTGCGCTCGATGATCAACGACCCGCCCGATGGCAGGAAGACCTTGCGATCGAGCGCCCGGTGCAGCTGTTCGTGCACGAAGTAGCGCTCGAACAGTGGCAGATCCTCACTGGATCGGTCGTAGTACTCGATTCGGTCAGCCAACTCGGGGTTAACCGCCAGAACGTACTCGCGCACCTTCTCAAAGAGGTCGCGATCGTCGATGAGCACACCTCGATAGTCATCATTCAGCTCTTCACGCAAGACGCGCACCGCGAGGTCGAGGTCCCGGTAGATCAGGCGCGGCTGATTCGACTTGGCGACTTCGGCTTCGATAGCGGCCCACTTCTCAGCCAATGATGCGACATCACGAGCGAGATCATCGGCCGAGACACCCTCCGCGGCCGTGCGGATGATCACGCCGTGTCGGTCGGGCTTGACGTCATCGATAATCTTGCGCAGCCGCCGGCGTTCGCCGTCGGGCAAGCGTTTGGAGATGCCAACCGTGGACGAGTTCGGCACGAGCACGGCAAATCGTCCCGGCAGGGAGACTTCTTGGGTCAAGCGCGCGCCCTTGGCGCCGATGGCATTCTTGGTCACCTGGCAGACGACGGTCTGGCCCGCCCTGATCATCTCCTCAATTCGTTTGCCATTGGACGCGGCACCCTCTACGTCGTCGTCGTCGAAGGTGACGTCGCCCCGGTAGAGCACGGCGTTCTTCGGGATGCCGATATCCACAAAGGCCAGCTCCATGCCGGGCAAGACGTTCTGAATCCGACCCACGTAGATGTTGCCGTCAATCTGGTTCGTCTCGTCGGCCGACTTGGCGACCGTGTACTCAACCATCGAACGCCCCTCCAGGGTCGCGATGTGGGTCGCCTCGCTCGTCGTGTGCACGCACATGAGATAACGACCCTGCGCTCGCGTGTGCCGCTCGCCACCGCGGCGGCGGCGTCCCCGGGCCCGTCCCGCGCTGGACTCACTGGCTTCAGGCGCGGACGCCTCGACGGGTGCGTCCGATCCGCGCACCGGCGCGGGCCGGTTCCCCGATGAGCCCTGTCCACCCTGTCCACCCCGTCCGCGACCGCCGCGGCGGCGGCGCGAACCGCCACTCGAACCACCATTGGCGGTCGCGCTCGGCGACGAGGCGCTCGCCGAACTGGATGGCGCGCCCGGACGAGTGTCGCCTATTTGGGGCGCTGGGCGAACATCACCGATTCGGGGACCGGTTGGGGATGTTACGGGATTGCTGTTCTCGTCGCTCACGACGGACACTCCTTGCGTTCTGGTTGGCCCGCTCGCGCCAGCGATCGGGACGTCGGGATCCGCGCGGGGTAGCCGCAGCGGTATCGGGGCTGAGGGAGCACGCGACGATGCCTATCGCCACGTACGCGAGGAGCGAAAGCCCAACCAACGCCACTGAACTGGATTGGATCACGTCGCCCTCAAAACTTGCTCGCGACCACTGGTTTTGTCGCGAACACTACGTCTTCACGCGTACCGTGCACCCTGCACAGTTGCGCCCCACGGCACCAGGCTACACCGTAGAACTGCGCGATCCGCTATCCCTTTGCCCCCGAGACGCTCGTCGTGGGGGTACCGGGTACGGTCGTGCTAGAAGTTGTCGTCGATCCCACACGGGCAATCGTCGACGTAGTCGTCGTCGGCAGCGTCAACTTCGGCTTCAACGAGAGCGGCCGAATGGGGTGAGCGACCAAATAGTTGAAGGCTTCTGCCACCACCGGCGCGGCGGCGTTGGCGCCGTAGCCACCTTCCCCGATGACGCACACCACGACGTACTTCGGGCGGTTGATCGGCCCGAAGCCCACGAACAGCGAGTTCGGCTCCATGCCCGGCGCGTTCGAAGCCGTACCGGTCTTACCGCCGAGTGGAAACTGGCTGAGCGAGAACGTGGCGATCTTGTGGAAGGGGTAATAGGCCGTCCCCCGCGGATTATTGATCGCGCCGTAGAAACCCTGCAGGATCGGCGCACGAACCGACGGTGGTAGGTCGACGTGACCCAACACCCGCGGTTGGTACCGATCGATCAACTTGCCCGTCGGACTCACGATGGCGGCAGCTACCTCGGGGGCGTAGCGTGTTCCGCCGTTGGCGAACGTGGCGTACGCGTCGGCGAGCGCCAGCGGCGTGATGGCCGTCGCTCCCTGTCCAAAGGCCATCTCGATATTGTCGCCGGTGTACCACGCGACGGTTGGGAACGCCTTCGGCGCCAGTGCGTGGAGTTGCTTGCGGACCTCAGGCGAATCGATCCGACCAACGACTTCGTTGGGCAAGTCAACGTTCGTGTACTGGTCAAGACCGTATTCGTGCCCAACTTTTTGAATTGGCGTCTGGCCGTACTGGCTCTGATGAATCCAAAAGAGGTAGCCGAGGTTGTAGAAGTAGTAGTCCGATGAGACCGTGATCGCGAGCGGCAGATTCACCAGTCCGTTGCCGAACGTTTCAGCGTCGTGGAACACGCAGCCGTGGCCACCCTGCAGGCAACCCGGCACAACGTAGACGCCCGTGTCATTCACCAAGGTGTTGGGCGAAAAGATGCCGGTTTGCATCATGGCGGTAGCGGTGACGAGCTTGAACGTGCTACCGGGGGTGTAGAGACCCTGAATGGCGTAGTTGTTGAACGCGCCGACTTTCATCAAACTGTCGAAGGTCGTCTGGGACAGGCCGTTGACGAAGGAGTTGAGGTTGTAGGACGGGTAGCTCGACATCGCGAGCACCGCTCCGGTATTGGGATCCAGGACAACTGCAGCACCGTTCACCGCCTGGGGATAGCGGTGCGACACGGGGTCGTAGGTCTTGCGATCGGTGAGCACCTGTTGGGCGAGATAGCCATCCAGAGCGTGCTGCAGCCCTTCATCAATGTTGAGGACCACCGTGTCGCCGCTCGTCGGTGGCGTGGTCTTCGCCACGCCGAGGATGTTGCCGAAGGCATTCACCTCGAGCGTCTGGGTGCCGTCGTGGCCCCGGAGGTACTGCTCGTAGAAGGCCTCAATGCCGGTCTTGCCGATCTGGGAGTCCGTTTGGTAGCCCTGATTGGGGTGGGCCGCGATCTCGGCCCCGGTGATCGGGCCCACGTAGCCCAGGACCTGGGAACCAACGGTGCCCCCGTTAGGGTACGACCGACGCGCGACGTTCAGGATCGTCACTCCGGGAAATTCACTCGGGTGGAGCTTGATGAACTGCACGATGTCGCTCGGCGCGTTCATCATGATCGGGGCCGGCTGGTAGGGGTTGTACTGCACGTTGTTGAGCGCCGCGTTGATCGACGTGACACTGACCCCAGTGAGCGCCGACAACGTGCCCTTGATCGCCGGGTCGAGGGCCGCTTCGGCTCGTGACAGCTGAATCTCCGTCGTCATCGTGTTGGTTACCAGCGGACGGCCGTATCGATCGAGGATCAACCCCCGCGCGGCGGGGATCGTGCTGACGCGAAGCGAGTTGGCGTCCACCGTGGCCACGGCCGTGCGGTAGTCGAGAATTTGCAGCGTGAAGAGCCGATAGATCAGCAACAGCAACAGCAGGATGAAGAACCCGCCGATGATGCGCCACCGACGCTCGGGACGCACCTCGATCTCGTCGGGTGACGCGACCAGATCTCGGATGCCCACGGTTCTGCGGGCGTTGATCGAGCGTCCCCGTCGCCGCAAGGGGTTGAGTGTCTCCCACGGTCGCCAGAGCCGAGAGAACAGCGACCCCGTCGGTCGTTCACGCCACGAGCGCTTCACCGCCTTCGCCCCTCGAGGCGCCCCAATCGCCGCGCGACGCGCGCGCACGGACGCGCGAGAATGAAGAACGCGACCGCGTTGACTTCCATGCTCGCGAGCACGCTGCCCCGCCACAGGCCGAAGTTGAGTTCGACGTAGCCCAGTATGACGTAGATCGCCGGCGCAAGCAGCCCGGCGAGCGCGGCCAGTGCCGGCGTCACCCACCACGCCGCCGAGTCGAGATCGCCTACACCCTCACGTCCAAGTCGCGACGCCACGTACGCCAGCGCCAGCGCGACCACGATCGTCAGCCCAAAGGGTGCCGCGCTGTGCGTATCGAAGAACAGTCCCGACAACACCGCGCTCCATATCGCGAGACCGGTCAACCCCGTCAGCCCGACGACGAAGGGCCAGAGCCACACGAGCATCACCACGACGCCGTCGATGCGTAACGTCGAGAGCACGGCGAGCTGAAAGCCAACCACGGCGAGCGTCACGAAGGCAACCGGCACCATCGATCGCGTCACGTAGAGGGCTCCCACAGCACGACGTCGACGTAGAACAGGTGGTGAAGATCGGCGGTCGGCACCACCGTCACGTTGTAGGTCGTCGAACCGGGCGTCAGCGCCACGCGCGACACGCGGGCAACGGGAAGTCCGGGCGGAAACAGACCGCCGGCAAGGCCATTGGTCGTTAAGACCGTACCCACCGGTAGAGCCGACGTGAGGTCTACCGCCGTCGAGGAGAGCCCGTTGTTGACGCCACCGCCGCTGATCACCATCGATTGATGGCCGTTGCCGTAGGTCACCCCAACCGAGGATGACACGTCGGTGATCATTCGCACGGTCGCACCGCGCGGCGTCGTTGAGATGACGGTGCCAACGAGTCCGCCGTTGGCGACCACCGGCATGCCGTCCAGTACGCCGCTGTCGCGTCCCTTGGAGATATCGAAGGTCGCCGCGAAGTTCGTCGGCGAAAAGCTCACGACCTGAGCGGCCACGGTGGTCAGTGAGCCGACGAAGGGAACGTGCAGTTCCGTGGTCAGCTGGGTCAGCTGGCGCTGCATGGCCCAGGACTCACTGACCTGCAGTTCGGCGCGGCCCAATTCGTAGCGCAATCGCTCATTCTGCGCGACGACGTCGCTGTAGTTGATGGCACCCGCAAAGAGGTGACCAATCGGACGCGCAACCGCGTCAATCGTCCAGCTGAACGGCGCCACGACGAGATTGGCGACGCTACGCAATCCCGAAACCACGCCGACGGTGAGGTAGAGCGCCGTGACCACGACGAGCGTACCCACCCCGAGCGTCCACGCCCGCCGCCTTGAACGGTCGCTGACCACGCGTTAACGAGACGGGCTGGACTTCAACATACGCGAGAAGGTCTCGAGCTCTTCGAGACACAGCCCGCTGCCGAGGGCCACGCAGTTCAAAGGATCGTTCGCCACAATGATCGGCATGTTCGTCTCCACCTCCAGACGCTGCGCGATCCCGTTGAGGAGCGCTCCACCCCCCGTCAACACGATACCCTGTTCCATCAGGTCCGATGAGAGCTCGGGCGGGGTTCGATCCAGCGTCACCTTGACGGCGTCCACGATGGCCTGCACCGGTTCCTCCATGGCCTGGCGGATCTGCTCGGTCGTAATCACGACCGTCTTGGGCAGTCCGGTCACCAGGTCGCGACCACGGATCTCCGCTCGCAGCTCTTGCTCGAGGGGATACGCCGAGCCCAACTGAATCTTGATCTCTTCGGCGGTCCGCTCACCGAGCGCGAGTTGGAATTCCTTTTTCACGAAGGCCACCAGTGCCTCATCGAGCTCGTCACCACCGACGCGAATCGACTGGCTCGTCACGATGCCGCCGAGCGAGATGACCGCAACTTCGGTGGTGCCCCCACCGATGTCAACGACCATGTTGCCGCTGGGTTCGTGAATCGGCAGGCCCGCGCCGATCGCCGCCGCCATCGGTTCCTCGATGATGTAGGCCTTGCGAGCACCGGCGAATTCGGCAGCTTCCATAACCGCACGCTGTTCGACGCCGGTGATGCCCGACGGGACACAGATCACCATCCGCGGCTTCGCAAAGCGCCGCTGGTGCACGCGGTGGATGAAGTAGCGCAGCATCTTCTCGCAGATCTCGAAGTCGGCGATGACGCCGTCCTTCAAGGGTCGAATCGCCTGGATATTGCTCGGCGTGCGGCCGATCATCCGCTTCGCCTCGGCGCCCACGGCCAGCGGCTTGCCGTCCTTCACGTCGACGGCGACCACCGACGGCTCGTTGAGGATGATGCCGCGGCCGCGGACGTACACCAGCGTGTTCGCGGTGCCCAGGTCGACGGCCATGTCGCGACCGAGCACTGAGAATCGACTATCTACCATGAAGTTCCTC
>JAKBCI010000078.1 GCA_021807965.1 Actinomycetes bacterium | reverse complement strand
CGACTGTATTTTGGGGTTCTCGTTGGAGTTGCCGCTGTAGAGGAGCAGTTCGGTCGGCTCGGTGTGTGCGACGAGCGTTGCGAACGCCGTACGGGCCCACGCGGGGATCTCCAGTGTGCGCGCCGCCGCGGTCGGGTAGCCGAAGGGCACGTCACGGACGGTTCCCTTGCCCTCGAGATGGGTCGGCGCGCCGCGGTCGTCCCGGCGCACCTCCGTGGGCGTCAGCCCGTGGAGTTCACCGCTGGCGGCACCGGCGTCGAGTGCACCAACGGCCCCGGCGCGCGTCGCCGCACCGAGCGAACAGTGACGGACGAGTCCAATCTCGACGTCGGTGAAGGTTCGACGCCGCAAGTTCGGCTCCGGCGGACACCACTGAGGACGGGGCAGGGGACTGCACGGCAGTCGGTCGAGGCACTCGAGCGCTCGCACGCAGGCCCACCGGTTCAGACGTTCGGTCCAGTCGTCGGTCGAACAGATGAAGCGGTCGACGGCCCCGGCCGGAGACCACTTCGTCAAGTTCGCCTCGAGCTCGTCGGTCAGTTCGATCAACAGCGCGACGGCGGACTCTGAGTAAGTGCCGATGGCTCGAAGACGGGCCGCGAGGTTGTTCGGGAGTCCTTCGTTCTCCCAGGTTGTCCAGCGAGTGGCGAACCCGTTGGAGTGGTTGATGTGGTCTAAATGTGTAGTTGTCATGAATATGACGGTGTGGCTGACTTCGTACATGTCGGTCGCCACCATTTAGAGAGTGGTCAGGCTGTCACCGGCTTGCGGCGAAGGCCGCGGCGGTCCAACTTCGCCTCGTGTTGGGCACAGCGGGTGTGCAAGGACACGTGGACGTCCCAGGCCACGGCGTTGCAGTGCAGGCCTGCTCCAATGGCGTCGAGCAGAAAGTCATCGGGATCGAGACTGCCGGCCCGGTTACGCGGCAGCAGGGCCTTGAGTGACGAGAAGACCGACTCGACGTCGCTACGAAGTCCTTCGATCGAACTGCTGTAGGGCGTGATCTCAGGGATGGGACGGATCCAGTCAGCCAAAGGACTTGGAGAACCGTTCTTGCTCTTGCGGCCCTTGCGATCGGCGGCGAAGTCGATCTCCACTGTGAAGGGGGGCTGGCACGGCACGAGCAGCGTGCCAATCGGGTGCTGGCCGTCGGCGAGTTCACGCCACGTGAGATCGATGCAGCGCACGTAGAGCGAGTCGAGCGTGGGATCGACGCCGGGTGGAGTGGTGACGACCGCTCCGTCGAGCGCCGAGAGGTCGTGGCTGCAGCGACCGTTCGGCGTCGGGTGGTCGACGATGGTCCAGTGGTGAACGGTCAGGCGCTCCTTGGGGGCGACTTTCTTTGCCTCTCGGTCAGACATCTTCTCTCTCGCCTGCACCCCGGCGCTGCGATATCCGGTGCGTTGAAGTTCGTAGGGAAGCTTCACGTGCGATTCGCCGAGACCGGCTTCGGTCATGGCGACCACCGGTATCACGCCCTGCTTCAGCAATTCGCGGACGTGGATGCCCGCCATGAGCCGGTCGTAGACGACGTGGCTGACGCCGCCACCGGCCAGTTCGATGACGCGCTTGAAGAGCTTCATTGACGAGCCAATCTCGTTGCGGTCTACGTAGTAGTCAAAGGCGAGCAGGACCCGCTGCCAGCGCCTTCGTCCGTGGCAACCCACGGCGGCGATCGGAATGCCCGAGAGGTGGTCGTCACCCTTCTTTCCCTTGAAGTGCGGTCCGATGCGGGGGGTCAACTTCGCTCGTGACCCCTGGACGACTCCCTCATCGTCCATCGTGACACTCGAGAGGGGCCGGAAGACCGATCCGTCGCCGTAGATGACGGTTGATGCTGAGGGCTTGTCCCAGTGCTCGACGTCGTCGGGGTTCAAGAGCCTCACAGACTTCGCTAACTCGACGGCCACTTTGGTGAACTCGAGTGAAAGATCACTCCCGAGTCCCGCAGTGGCGGCTCGGCGCAGGTGCGAGAGTTGACTGAAGGTCGGTGGGGGCTCGGGCAGGACCCGTCCGACGCGGGCGGCCGAACCCCGCAGTGTCTCCCAGAGGTCGGTCGACCGAGCAGCGGAGTCGAAGGTGTTGGCCGACCCGAACGCCCAGCGGCCCGCGAGGAAGATCATCATGGACACCGGGTCCGCGGCGGAGCCCCTTCCGGGCTGGACGTGCCGGGCGATGACGGCGGCAAGTTGCTCGAGGCCGGGCATGGCCGCCACAGCTTCGAGGTCTGATATTGGGTTCCGGTCCATCTGGGTGCTCTCCTTCGAATGACACGTTCGTGTCATGTGAGCTGCACGGTGCGCGCGATAGGCCAGACGGCGATCGCCGCATTTATGACGTCACGGCGGGTCCGAAGCACGAGAAACCCTTTAGTTACTGGGTTGGCTGGACTTCGTGGAGGAGTTGAGACGACGCCGCAATCTCTTGGAGGCACCAGTTTTGCGTCTCGTGCCGCTCGGGAACCACGGCACCTCGATCGAACGTTGAAGACCCATTCTCCGGCGGGGTCAGGTCACAGGCATGGGGCAAGATGATGCAGTGCCCAACGAGTCGCCAGATAGTGAGACCGACCGTTGGACCACGCTGGCGGGCCCGGCGGTACTCGGGCGATCCGTCCTGCTCTCACCGGGCACTCGTGTGCCGGCGCCATGGGTCAACGCTCAGCGAATCCACTTGAGTGACCAATCACTGGGTAGCCCCCAGACCCTTCAATCTGTTCGCCGCGCTTTTCTCACTCGCACTCCCACCGTCTACGAAGTCGCGCCGGGCCTGAAGGCTCCCGCGAAGGGTACCGATGACCGCGAGGTGTGGGAGGTCGCGCCCAACCTCGACTTCGTAGCCGAGGTCACGCTGCGCCTCGCGAGGGCCAACGCCGTTGACGCGCGTGACCTTGCTCACCCCACGTGGCCGCTGATCGCCATGGCGGTCGCGGCGGGGGCGGCGCTGTCCCACCAAGGCGCCGACGTGGCCCTGCCCGACGGCACGTTGGCCTGGTGCGACGGCGGCCCCTTGCACCTGTGGGAAGCACGAGACGTGCGCTTCGGAGGCGCGTCGGTGATCCCGCGCGTGGCGCTCGCCAGGGGGCACCTCACGCCGATCGCGGCGCGTCCACCTACGGCGGCCCTCGCCCCCGACCAGCTCGCGACGGTCGCCGACCCGTCGACCAGGGCCCGCATCATCGCCCCCGCGGGGTCGGGCAAGACCCGGGTGCTGACCGAACGAGCCCGCCACGTGCTCGACGCCGGGGTGCCGGCCGACTCGCTACTACTCGTCGCCTATAACAAGCGGGCCCAGGAGGAGATGCGCGAACGCACCTCCGATCATCCTCGCCTGCAGATCCAGACGCTCAACGCGTTGGCGCTGTCGATCTTGAACGGGACCAATGGCTTCGCCGGTCGCGGCGCGAGACTTCAGCACGTCAGCGAACGCGACGTGCGCGACATCATCGCGACCTACGTCAAGCTCCCTCGCAAGGCAAACACCGATCCCGCGGTCGCCTGGATCGACGCACTCAGCGAGGTGCGACTGGGTCTTCAGTCCCCACAGTCGGTCGAGGACGAGTACCAGGGTGATATCGAGGGCTTCGCTGACTTCTTCCCGGTGTTTCGCCAGCACCTCGCGCAGCGCCATCTGGCCGACTTCGATGAGCAGATCTACCTCGCGCTCGAGGTGCTGCTGCGCGATCCCGAGGTCCGACTCGCCGCCGAGCGCCGGGCCGAGGTGCTGCTCGTCGATGAGTTCCAGGACCTCACCCCCGCCCACATGCTGCTGCTGCGACTTCTGGCGGGGCCGGCACTGTCGATCTTCGCTGTGGGCGACGACGATCAGACCATCTACGGCTTCTCACGGGCCACGCCCGAGTGGTTGGTTCGCTTCGAGGACCACGTCCCCGAGGCCGTCCATCACGCACTCGAGGTGAACTACCGCTGTCCGGCACCGGTCGTCGAGGCGGCCTTCAACTTGGTGTCGTACAACACCGTGCGAGTGCCCAAGCAGATCCGGCCGGGCCCCGACAACGTGCGCGCTCCCGGTTCGATCGCGGTGGCCAAGGTGGACGACCAGGTCGCGCACGTGACCAGTCACGTGCGAAGCCTCCTCGACGCCGGCGCGGCGCCTACGGAGATCGCCGTGCTCTCCAGGGTGAACGCGAATCTCGTGCCCGTGCAGATCTCACTGCTCGAGGCCGGTATCCCGGTCAGCGTCCGTGACGGCGAGGAGTTCCTGCGCTCCTCGGGAGTCGAGGCGGCACTCGCGTGGTTGCGCCTCGCAGTGCGACCGGACCGAATGGCTGGCGCCGACATCATGTTGGCGGCGCGCCGGCCGGGTCGCGGTATCCAGCCCAAGGTGCGCGACTGGATGGGGGAGCAGCCAACCACCGAGGGCCTCACGCTCCTGGCCGGCCGGCTGGATGAGCGCTCCTCGAAGAAGATCGCGGAGTTCGTCCGCGACCTCGAGCTCGTCGCCATGTTCGCCCAGCGCGCGACGACCTTGGCGCTGATCGAGTTCATCCGCAACGACGTCGGGCTCGATCGAGCCCTAGCGACGCTCGACGCTGCGCACCAGGGCCGCAACAAGGCTTCGAACTCCGACGGACTTCGCAGCCTCATCGCCCTCGGCCGCCAGCACGCCGATCCAAAGACGTTCGACGACTGGCTGCGGTCGTTATTGAACGCACCGTCGGATGAGAACGGCGTCGCGCTCGCGACCGTCCACAAGGTGAAGGGCCTCGAGTGGCCCCACGTCGTCGTCTACGACGCGAGTTCCACCGTCTTCCCCCACCGACTGAGTAGGGACGTCGAAGAGGAGCGCCGCGTCTTTCACGTCGCGATCACCCGGTGCACCGCATCGCTCATAATCACGGCTGACACCGAATCGCCGTCGATCTTCTTGGACGAGCTCAAGGCTCCCTACGTCGCGTCGCGCGAACCGCGGCGCGCGGTGGTCGAACCGAGCGTGAGCCGCGGCGCAGGCGGTCTCAGTCCGCTCACGGCCGAGGTCGGTTTGAAGTTTAAATGGGGTGGCTACGACTTCGAGGTCCGTGCGGTCGAACCCAACGGAGTGGCGGTCTCCACCAGCGGGTCCCGGACCGCCTCGTTACCCTTCGGATGGACCGTGAAAGTCAACGAGAAGCCGCGTACGCTCGTCGCCCCGGGGACCGACAGGTCTCCTCGCGCCTCGCCGCCAACGCCGGGAGTTGGTTCCAACCTGTACGGCACCCTCAAGGCCTGGCGGCTGGAGCAGGCGAGGGCGGACCAAGTCCCCGCGTTCGTGATCTTCAATGATCGGACGCTCGACGTACTCTGTCGCATCCGCCCGAGCACGGTTGTCGAACTCTTGAAGGTCAGCGGGATCGGCCCGGCGAAGGCCGACCGGTACGGTGATCAGATCCTGGCGGTCATCGAGGAGTCGAGCAAACGGTGAGGTCTCGCCCCAGTCCCGTCAAAGTCAGAGGCCAATACTCCTCATATGTGGTTTGGCGTATCCGGTGGGTGAAAGATGGTCGCAGCGCGAAAGTCAAGTCAGTTGGAACTGAGGCTGAAGAACCGTTCGAAGAATGCCTGGAGTTTTTCGATCGCCATTCGCTTCTTGTCTCCGTAGCCGCCAGAGGCTGAGAACTTGGAGAGGGGAGGCAGAATCTTCGTAACGGCAGTGCCAGCGGTCTGGATTCCTCCGTCGCGGAAGGCCGAAGCGATGAACGCCCGCGTGGGCTCGGCCCTCAGGGACTCCTCCTCGATGATGCGTTCGAGCTCTTCGGTGCGTTTGGCCTCGATGTAGGCGTGCCACTGGTCGTCCACGTTTCCGAGCACACTCACCGAATCGACGAACTGCTCGATGAGGTCGCGTTTGTTGCGCAGCGTCGGGCTGGCCTCGACGGCACGGCTGATCGACGCGCGCACTTCAGAGTCCTCTGCTGTGCCCTGGCCCTGGCGGAACTTCTCGACCAACATCAAGATGTAGTCGACGTTGATCTCGACCTGCTTGATGAGCTCAATCTCGAAGACCACGTCGTCAACGATGGACTCGCGGTCGGCCGTCCGTTCGCGGCGGAACTCGGCGTAGAAGTCGAGATACACGCTCTGGTAGTCCTGGCGCTGGCGCTCGCTCAGGATCTCGTGTCCCGAGAAGTCATCGAAGGACGCGAGGATGTTCTGGAGGCGCAAGATCGACCCGAAGAGCGCGACGAACTCCTTTTGGGCGGACTCGCCGATGATCGGACTGCCAATCGGGTAGATCTGCAGCAGATCGGCGACCTTCTCGCTGTATTCGTTGTGGTAGTCCTGGTAGGGCTTGAGCAGGACGATGCTCTGAGCGTCTCGATTGCCGAACAGGGCAATGGCGTCGTTGGTCTCTTGTTCGAGGTTGCGAAACGAGACGATGTTCCCGTAGGTCTTGACCGAGTTGAGGATGCGGTTAGTGCGCGAGTACGCCTGAAGCAGGCCGTGGCTGCGTAGGTTCTTGTCCACGAAGACCGTGTTGAGCGTCGTCGCGTCAAAACCCGTGAGGAACATGTTCACCACGATCACGAGGTCGATCTCGCGCTGCTTGAGGCGTAGCGAGAGGTCCTTGTAGTAGTTCTGGAACTTGTCAGCGGACGTGTCGAAACTCGTGGCGAAGAGACGGTTGTAGTCCGCGATCGCCGAGTCGAGGAAGTCGCGCGAGCTCACGTCGAGGGCCGACGGGTCGAAGTCCTCCTCGTCGAGCGCGCCGTCTTCGATCGCCTCATTGACGGCGAAGCTGTAGATGAGACCGACCTTCAGCCGCTGCGCCTCGGGCCGGGCGGCTTGTTGGCTGCGAAAGGCGTCGTAGTACACCTTCGCCGCGGCGATCGACGACGTGGCGAAGAGGGCGTTGAAGCCGTGCAGGCGCTTGCCGTTGAGGGAGTAGTGCTCGGCGCGGCGCGTCTTGTGATCGAAGTGCTCGAGGACGTAGCTCGTCACCTGCCCGATGCGCTCGGGCGCGAGGAGGGCCCGTTCGGTGTCGATGGCGGGGACCTTCTTGTCGGCGACGTTCTCGGGCGCCTTGATCGTGTTGACGTAGTCGATGCGAAAGGGCAGGACGTTCTTGTCGTTGATGGCGTCGACGATGGTGTAGGTGTGCAGACGCTCGCCGAAGGCCTGTTCGGTGGTCTTGAGCCCGGGGCGACCCCCACTGCTCGCGTTCAGCGCGAAGATCGGCGTGCCGGTGAAGCCGAAGAGGTGGTAGCGCTTGAAGGCCTTGGTGATGGCCGAGTGCATCTCGCCGAACTGCGAGCGGTGGCACTCGTCGAAGATGATTACCACGTGGCCAGCGAAGATGGCGTGTCCCTTGTTCGCGTTGATGAACGTCGCCAGCTTCTGGATGGTCGTGATGATGATGTGGGCGTCGGGGTCTTCGAGCTGTTTCTTCAGCACTCTGGTTGACGTATTGGAGTTGGCGGCGCCCTTCTCGAACCGGTCGTACTCGCGCATGGTCTGGTAGTCGAGG
>JAKBCI010000077.1 GCA_021807965.1 Actinomycetes bacterium | reverse complement strand
CATGCGCGGCGGCAAGATGCTCAACAACTACCGCATGGCCGAACTGCACGCGAAGGAGTCGCCGGACCGCGTCTGGGAGCTCGAGCAGTGGGGCGCGCTGTTCGATCGCACGAAGGACGGCAAGATCCTCCAGCGCGACTTCGGGGGTCACCGCTACGCGCGCCTCGCGCACGTCGGCGACCGCACCGGACTCGAGCTCATCCGAACACTGCAGCAGAAGGTCGTCTCGATGGGCACCGACGTCTTTATGGAGTGCAAGGTCCTCCAGCTCGTGCACGACGGCGCGGGCCGCGTCGCCGGCGCCGTCGCCTACTGGCGACCCAGCGGTGAGTTCGTGACCTTCGCCGCCAAGGCGATCGTGCTCGCGACCGGTGGCGTCGGCAAATCGTGGAAGTTCACGTCGAACTCGTGGGAGAGCACCGGCGACGGCCACGCGATGGCGTTGTGGGCGGGGGCCGAACTGATCGACATGGAGTGCATCCAGTTCCACCCGACCGGGATGGTCTGGCCGCTCAGCGTTCGCGGCCTGCTCGTCACCGAGGGCGTGCGCGGCGACGGCGGCGTGCTGCGCAACAGCGACGGCGAGCGCTTCATGTTCAACTACGTCGCCGACATGTTCCGCGCCGAGACGGCCGAGTCCGAAGACGAGGCCGACAAGTGGTACGACGACCACTCGGCCGGCCGCCGGCCGCCCGAGCTGCTGCCGCGCGACGAAGTGGCGCGCGCGATCAACGCCGAAGTGAAGGCCGGTCGAGGCACCCCCCACGGCGGCGTCTACCTCGACATCGGCAGTCGGCGCTCGGCTGAGTTCATCCGCCGACGACTGCCCTCGATGTACCACCAGTTCATGGAGCTCGCCGGTGTCGACATCACGCGCGAGGCGATGGAGATCGGGCCGACCTGTCACTACATCATGGGCGGCGTCAAGGTCGACGCCGACACCGCCGCGACCAAGGTGCCGGGCCTGTACGCGGCCGGCGAAGTCGCGGGCGGCATGCACGGCGCGAATCGTCTCGGGGGCAATTCGCTATCCGACCTCGTCGTCTTTGGCCGCCGCGCGGGCGTGGCCGCCGCGGACTACGTCGAAGGCGGCTCGGGACCGAGCGGCTTCGACTGGGGCGAGGTCGACGCGGCCGTCGAGCGTGCGCTCGCACCCTTTGACAACGACGGGGGCGAGAACCCCTACGACGTCCAGCGAGACCTCCAGGACATGATGCAGGCGAACGTCGGGATCATCCGCACCGGCGACGAGATCGAGGTCGCCATCACCGAACTCGAGACCTTCACCGAGCGGGTGAAGAACCTCTCGGTCAAGGGCGGCCGCGCCTACAACCCGGGCTGGAACCTCGCGACCGACCTGCCGAGTATGATCACCGTCTCCAAGTGCACCGCGCGCGGCGCACGAGACCGCAAGGAGTCCCGCGGCGGACACACCCGCGAGGACTTCCCCAAGGCCAGCGCCGACTACGGCACCTTTAACCTCGCCCACACGATCGACAACGGGGCCTGGGATGGCGTGATCACAACGGCGCGCTCGCCGCTGCTGACCATGCCCGATGAACTGAAGGCGCTGCTCGAGGAGGGGAAGTAATGGCTGACGTGACGATGCGGGTCTGGCGCGGCGACGCCAGCGGTGGCGACTTCGAGGAGTACACCATCGCCCAGAACGAGGGCGAGGTCGTGCTCGACGTCATCCACCGCATTCAGGCGACCGAGGCGCCCGACCTTGCCTGTCGCTGGAACTGCAAGGCCGGCAAGTGCGGCAGCTGCGCCGCCGAGATCAACGGCAAGCCCCGGCTGATGTGCATGACGCGCATGGACGACCTGCCTGAAGGACCGGTGACGGTCACCCCCATGAAGACGTTCCCGATCATCCGTGACCTGGTGACCGACGTCTCGTTCAACTTCGCGATGGCCGAGCGAGTGCCCGCGCTGTTGGCGCCACCGATGCCCGCCGACGGCTACCGGATGTACCAAGAGGACGTCGAGCGCGGCCAGGAGTTCCGCAAGTGCATCGAGTGCTTCATGTGCCAAGACGTCTGCCACGTGATCCGCGACCACGAGGAGAACAAGCAGTACTACGCCGGGCCGCGCTTCTTCATCCGCTACGCCGAACTCGAGATGCACCCGCTCGACCAGAACGACCGGCGCGAGTACGTGCGCGAGGAGATGGGTCTGGGGTACTGCAACATCACCAAGTGCTGCACCGAGGTCTGCCCCGAGCACATCAAGATCACCGACAACGCCATCATCGCGCTGAAGGAGCGGGTCGTTGACGCCACGTACGATCCGGTGGCGTGGCTCGGTCGTAAAATTCGTCGGCGCACCAAACGAACGGCCACCGAGGCGGGCGTTCAGCCCGCCCCCTAGTCGTGGCCGAGTTCGCCAGCGAGGCGTGGTTCGCCACCCTGAACGCGACCCTGGCCGCGGCCGGTCCGGTGCCGATGGCGAGCGACGCGACGCTGCGCGTGGTGGTCGAATTGATCGACGGGCCGACGAAGACCCCCCACGCGTTCACCCTCACGCTTCGCGGCTCGGGGGCGACGGTGGAGATCGGCGACCACCTCGCCGCTGATACCCTAGTCCGCATCGCCTACGCCGACGCCAGTCGGATCTTTCGCGGCGACCTCGACAGCGCAACCGCGCCGCGCGAGGGGCTCGTGAAGGTCCGCGGCGACGTGAACGGGCTCGTCGCGCTGCTCGACTGGCTCGTCGGCGCGCACCGACCGCGCGCGTGAACGACCTGCCCTTCACCGAAGACGACCTCGCGGAACCGGGCGTGCTCGAGGCGTCGATGATCCATCGACGGCCCCGCGTTCCCGGCCCCGTAGTGCTGTGCTTCTTCAACGACCTGCTGGAGCGACTCGCTCGCGAGGGTGTGCTCACGCCGCTCTACCGGCTGCGCAGCGAGATCGGCACCAACCCCGTGTACGAGTTGCGCACCGCCGACGGTCGAGTCGCGGTCGTGCACCCCGGTATGGGCGGTCCCCTCGCCGCCGCCGTCGTCGATGAGATGGTCGCGCTCGGCATGACGAGCGTCGTCGCCTGCGGTGGTGCGGGCGCCCTTGTCGAGGAGCTGTCGCTCGGCGACGTCATGGTCGTTGACTCGGCCCTGCGCGACGAGGGAACGAGCTTCCACTACGCGGCGCCCTCGCGGGTCATCAACGCCGATCCGGTCGGCGTGGCGACGCTCGAAGCGGTGCTCGCGAACCACGACCTCGCGTACCGCGTCGGCCGCACGTGGACGACCGACGCGATCTTTCGCGAGACGCGCAGCCGCATTGAACGACGGGTCGCCGAAGGCTGTTCCATGGTCGACATGGAGTCGGCCGCCTTCATCGCCGTCGCGCGGTACCGCCGGATCAACTTCGCCCAACTCCTCTACGCCGGCGACTCGCTGGTACGCGAGTGGGATCATCGGGGATGGCTGCACGCCGACGACGTGCGCGAACGGCTCTTCCGTCTCGCGGCCGAGGGCGCGATCGCGCTCGACCGCTCAGCGTGAGGTGGCCTAGCGCCGCCGCGTCCGACGAGAGGACCCGTGGTCCGGCGACCGCGAGGCCAACCCACGAGACGTCGCCCCGGCAGTGCCCCAGCGTCGTGGGGTGGCTCGGTGGGCTGCCGACGGGCCGTCGAGGGCACGCGTCGGCGGTAACGTCAGGCCGTGCGATCACCACCGCCATTCGACCGACGAACGCTGCTTCGACGGGGCCTCCAGGTGGGCGCCGTCCTCGGCGTCGCCGCGGCCGGGTTCGCCCTCGAAACCCGTGGCGGCGAGCGAGCGCCGAGCACGACGACCACGACGACCACGCTCGGCCCACCAACGTCAGCGGACTGGGCACGTCTCGCCGCCTCGCTCACTGGCTCGCTCGTGCGGCCGGCTGACGCCGCCTACGCGAGCGACGCCCTGCTCTACAACGCGAAGTTCGTCGACCTGCATCCCCAGGCAATCGCGTACTGCGCGAGCGCGGACGACGTCGCGCGTTGCGTCGACTTCTCGACGACTCGCGGGCTGGCCTTCGCCGCGCGCTCGGGCGGCCACAGCTACGGTGGCTACTCGAGCTGTCCGGGACTGGTGATCGACGTCAGTCGGCTCTCGTCGATCTCGCTCGACTCGCGAGCCGGAACTGCCGTCGTCGGGGCCGGCGCCCAGTTGATTGACGTCTACAACGAGCTCGGGCGCCGGGGTCGGCTGCTCCCGGCGGGGTCCTGTCCGAGCGTCGGAATCGCCGGACTCGCGCTCGGCGGCGGCATCGGCGTCTTCGGTCGTCGCTACGGGCTCACGTCGGACAACCTGCGCTCGCTCGAAGCGGTGACCAGCGACGCCCGGGTGCTCACGGCCAGCGACCACCAGAATGCCGACCTGCTCTGGGCGTCGCGGGGCGGGGGTGGCGGCAACTTCGCCATCGCGACGTCCTTGGAGTTCACCGTCCACCCACTGCCCGAGGTTTCGTTGTTCACGTTGCAGTTTCCGTGGTCGGCCGCGGCCACCCTGCTCGAGGCGTGGCAGCACTGGATCGTAGCCGCGCCCGACGAGCTCTGGTCGAACTGCCAGCTGCTCGCCCAGGGCGACTACGGCTACCTCGCACAGGTGAGCGGCGTCTACTGTGGGCTGCCGAGTACGCTCGAGAGCCTCCTCGCGACGCTCCACACGAGCGTCGGGGTGCCGTCCTACCAATTCGTCGGATCGAGCGCGTACGTTACGGCGATGGCGATCGAGGCCGGCTGCTCGGGGCTCTCGATCGCCGCCTGTCATCTCGCCTCACGGCCTCACGGCACCCTGTCGCGCTCGGCGTACTCGGCCAAGTCGAGCTACGTCGACGCGCCCCAGTCCAGCGCGCGAGTCGCCCAGTTCGTCGACGCGGTAGAACGACTGCACGACGAGGCGCCGACCGTGGGCGGCGGTCTCGCCTTTGACGCCTACGGCGGCGCGATCAACCGCGTGCCGGCGGACGCAACGGCCTTCGTCCACCGCGACAAGCTGGCGTGCATCCAGGCCACCTACTCGTGGGCCGACGCGACGCCACTCACCGAGGTGGCGGCCGGCGAGCGGTGGCTGACGTGGTTCGGGGCGAACGTCGTTGATCCCACGACGGGCGCGTACCAGAACTACATTGATCCGACGCTCGCGCACTGGGCTACGGCGTACTACGGGACCAACCTCGAGCGCCTGATGGCGCTCAAGTCGCGCTACGACCCCGAGAACCACTTCGCCTTCGCCCAGTCCATCCCCGTCACGCACTAGTCCGCGGCCGGCACCGCGATGTCCGATTTCCGCTAGCGAGGGCGCCGGTGGCGTGACACACTACGTCGGTGCGCCTCGACCCTGAACAGTGCTACCGAGCCGCGCGCAGCAAGGATGCGCGCTTCGACGGCTGGTTCATCGTCGGCGTTCTCTCCACGGGCATCTACTGTCGTCCCAGCTGTCCAGCCCGGACACCCAAGCGCGAGAACGTGCAGTTCTTCGCGTCAACGGCGTCGGCCCAACGGGCCGGACTGCGTGCCTGCCTGCGCTGTCGACCCGACGCGACACCGGGCTCGCCCGAGTGGAACGTGCGCGCCGACGTCGTCGCGCGCGCCATGCGACTCATCCGTGACGGCGTCGTCGACCGCGACGGCGTCGAGGGACTCGCCTCGCGCCTCGGGTACAGTGCGCGCCAGCTCAATCGGCTCATC
Source organism: Actinomycetes bacterium (assembly GCA_021807965.1). The sequence goes on along the minus strand of JAKBCI010000077.1, from coordinate 2,028 downwards.
ACCGCCGAAGTCGGCACCGGCCCGCTGGCGCTCGCACGAGCGCAGCGCTGCCAGAGTGCGCGAACCCTGCTCGAGACGACTGACCTGGCGGTCTGCGAGGTCGCCTTCGCCGCGGGTTTTGCGAGCCTGCGCCAGTGCAACGAGACGATCCAGCAGGTGTTCGCCCTCACCCCGCGCGAGCTGCGATCGAGGGTGAGCGCGGATCCTCGTGCGGGCCGTGGCGACGCCGCCACGCGAGGCGTGCAACTGCGACTGGCCGCTCGGCGCCCCGGTAGCCCCGAGTCGGTCTTGAGGTTCCTCGCGGCGCGCGCGGTGAGTGGCGTCGAGTCAGTGGCGGGCTCGAAGTACGCGCGTAGCCTCCGTCTCCCCTACGGAACCGGCGTCGTCGTGCTGAACGCCGGCGAGTCGGCGCCGCGCGGTCCCGTCTACGTCGAGGCGGCGCTGCACCTGTCGGATCTGCGTGACCTCACGACCGCCGTCGCCCGCTGCCGTCAGCTGCTCGACCTCGACGCCGATCCCGTCGCCATCCTCGACGCCCTGGGCAGTGATCCACTGATCGGGCGACTCGTCGCGAGTGAGCCGGGACGCCGCGTGCCCGGCACCGTGGACGGCTTCGAGCTCGCCGTGCGCGCCGTCGTCGGACAGCAGATCTCGGTCGCCGGCGCACGAAACGTGCTAGGTCGCCTGGTGCTGGCCGCCGGTGAGCCCCTGCCCGAGCCGCGCGACGGGATCACGCACCTCTTTCCCACCCCGGCGGCGCTGGTGGCGCTCGCCCGCGATAACCCCGGCGCCTTCGCGATGCCGGCGAGCCGGCGCCGCGCCATCGTTGCGCTCGCCGAAGCCTTGGCGGCGGGCGACGTCGTGATCGACCCCGGCGCGGACCCCGTGACGCTGCGCCAGTCGCTCGTGGCACTCCCTGGCGTCGGCCCGTGGACGGCCGAGTACGTGGCCATGCGGGCGCTGCGCGACCCCGACGCCTTCATGCCAACGGACCTCGGCGTCAGGCGGGCGGTCGCAGCGCTCGGCGCGTCGGGCGACGCGAACGAGTTGTCGGCGCTCGCCGTCAACTGGCGGCCGTGGCGCAGCTACGCCATGGTCCACCTCTGGTCGTTACTAGTACCACCACCTAAGAAAGCGAAGGCACCATCGTGACCATCACGACATTCACCACGGCCGTCACCACACCGCTCGGCGTACTCGTCCTCGCGAGCGACGGCGATCACCTCACCGGTGTCGTACTGCCGACGTCGCGCGCGGTGCCGAGGGGTCGCTCTGGCGGCGCGATACGCGTGCTGTGCGACGCCGTCGAGCAGCTACGGGCGTACGTCGCCCGCGAGCGAACGACGTTCGACTTGCCCACGCGCTGGGAGGGAACAGCGTTTCAACGCGCCGTGTGGTCACAACTCGAACGAATCCCCTACGGCGACACCGTCACCTACGGCGAACTGGCTCGACGAGTTGGCCGCCCCGGGGCCGCGCGCGCCGTTGGGCGGGCCAACGCGAGCAATCCACTCCCGCTCGTCGTGCCGTGTCACCGCGTTGTCGCGAGCAACGGTCTCGGCGGCTACGCCGGTGGCGTAGCGATGAAACGAGCATTGCTCGACATCGAGCGCCGCAGGTAGCCGCCGCGTGCGGCGCCGGCGTGGCGCGCGGAGCGGCGACGCACGCAGCGCCCGCGTGCACGCGAGATCCGACGGCGACGCACGCAGCGCCCGCGTGCACGCGAGATCCGACGGCGACAAACGTGGCGCCGAGTGGATGCCGCGCTCGCGCCGATCGACGCCACGCCCGACGACACGCCCGACGACACGCCCACGCCAGCGTCTAGGACGAATCGGTCTGAGCGTCGACGCGGCTACTGCGACGTCGTGACGATGCGGAACTCGTTGGCCGCGACCCGGGTCACCTCGGCGAGTCGGACGTGCACCTTTATCAAGGAGGCCAGGTACGCGGCCGCGGCGGCCGCGCGCACGCGCGCCACGGCTCGGTCACCCTTGGCGTACCCGTAGATCACGACCGACGCACCGG
>JAKBCI010000076.1 GCA_021807965.1 Actinomycetes bacterium | reverse complement strand
ATTGCCCCAGTCGCTCGCCGAGGCCGTCGACCTCATGGAGGCGTCGTCGTTGCTGCACGAGACCCTCGGCGCCCACCAGGTCGAGTGGTTCCTGCGCAACAAGCGCGCCGAGTGGGACGCCTACCGGGGCCAGGTCACCCCGTTCGAGCTCGAGCGGTACCTGCCACTGCTGTGATCGACGTCGTGCTCTGCGTGCCCTCGTGCGAGGGGCCGATCAAGAAGGCGTTCGAGGTGACCGGCGTCACGCCGGCGGTGGCGGCGTCGGGCCGCTTCAACGAGGTGATCGCGCTCGAGCCCAGCGACGGCTACGCCGGCGCGGTGATCAACGCCGCGGGATTCCCGTTCAACGACGCCATGAACCTCTGTCGACAGCTTCGCCACCGAGACCGGTCCGTGAGTCCGATCATCCTGCTCGTCGATCACTATCAGCTCGACGACCTCACGTTTCGCGAGGACCTCTTCGATGACTTCGTCGTGGGCCCCTTCGACGTGAGCGAACTGGCCACGCGGCTGCGCCACCGGCTGCGCCGGGCCGGCAACGAGAGCGTCGCCGCGCGCGTCGAGCACGGCGGGCTGACGATGAACCTCGAGACGTACCAGGCGGCGATCGCCGGCCGCGTGATGGACCTGACCTACATGGAGTACGAGCTGCTGCGGTTTCTCGCCACGAACCCCCATCGCGTCTTCACGCGCGAGACGCTGCTCAGCCGGGTGTGGGGCTACGAGTACTACGGCGGCGCTCGAACGGTCGACGTGCACGTGCGGCGTCTGCGCGCGAAACTGGGCGAAGAGCACGCCCACCTGATCCAAACCGTTCGGTCGGTGGGCTACAAGTTCGGCGCGGACGCCGAGCGAAGTGAATCGATCGACTAGTGCGTGGGCGCGTAGGCCCAGAGCTCAACCTCGGCGCGCGCACCCAGGGGTAGTTCGGCCACGGCGACGGCGGAGCGCGTTGGCCGCGGTACGGTGAACGCCTCGATCCACACGTCGTTGCAGGCGGCGAAGTCCGCCATGTCCACGAGGAAGAGCGTCGCCTTGATCACCTGATCGAACGTCGCACCCGCTTCGTCAAGGACCCGTCGCGCATTCTCCAGCGCCTGGCGGAGCTGTCCAGCGGCGCCGCCGTCGGCCATGGTCTGGGTCTCGCGATCCGCGAGCAGGCCGAGCTGACCCGAGATGACGACGAAGTCACCGGCGCGCCGCCACGGCGAGTACGGACCCACGGTCGCGGCCACGAACGGTCAGCTGAAGGAGTTGCCGCAGCCGCAGGTGCGCGTCGCGTTCGGGTTCGAGATGTGAAAGCCGGCTCCCTGCAACCCGTCGGTGAAGTCGAGGGTCGCGCCGGTGAGCAGTTCGGCACTGTCGCCATCGACGACTACCTTCACGCCGCTGAAGTCGCGCAGGACGTCGTCGGCCGCGAACTCGGAGTCAAAGTACATGTCGTACTGGAAGCCCGAACAGCCGCCGGCCTTGACGGCGATGCGCAGGGCGAGCTCCTCGCTGGCGCCTTCGGCGGCGATCAGCTCGGCGACCTTGGACGCGGCCGCGGCGGTCAGGGTAATGGGCTCGGCGACGTTGGCGACGGGCTCGGCGGTAATGACGTCGGTCATGAGGCTCCTTCGGGTGACGTATCCCCATGGTAGCGGCCGCCGGCCGCCGGCGATACCCCGGGTTCGCCCCGGTAGCGTCCAATTGTGAACCTCGCTGAACTGGTCCGAGCGCGCCTCGAACACGTCTATGACCCCGAACTCGGCTCATCAATCGTGGAACTGGGCATGGTGCGCTCGGTGGACGCGAACGACTCGGGCGACGTCGTGGTGACCGTGGCCCTAACCACGACCGGCTGCCCCCTGCGCACGCAGATCGAACGTGACGTTCGCGAAGCCGCGACGAGCGTCGAGGGCGTGCGAACCATCCGTCTCAACCTCGACGTCATGAGCCCAGACGAGAAGCGGTCCACGATGATGGCCGCCCGCCGCGCCGCCCAGCGGCGCGCACCGAGTACGTCGCTGGGCGCCACGACCCCGGTGCTCGCGGTCGTCTCGGGCAAGGGTGGCGTCGGCAAATCGTCAGTGACCGCCAACCTAGCCACCGCCCTCGCCCTCGCGGGGCACGTCGTCGGTGTGCTCGACGCCGACGTCTGGGGCTTCTCCCTCGCGCGCTTGCTCGACATCGACGGCGAGGTGCGGGCCGTGAACGGCAAGATGCAGCCCCTCAGGCGGGCCGTCGGATCCGGGGAGATCCGTCTGCTCTCGATGGGACTGCTCGCCGACGAAGACCAGGCCCTGCTGTGGCGTGGGCTCGTCGTGCAGAAGGCCGTTGCCCAGTTCATAGAAGACGCCGACTGGTCCGGCGTTGACTACCTGCTTATCGACACGCCACCGGGTACGGGCGATATCGCGATGACGCTAGCCCGCCTTATTCCCGCGATGGGCATGCTGCTCGTCACCACGCCAAACCGCGCCGCCCAGCGGATCGCCGCACGGGCCGCTGACTTCGCGCGCAAATCCAACATCCGCGTCCTCGGCGTGATCGAGAACATGAGCGCCTTCGAGTGCGCGTGCGGCGCTCACCACGCAATTTTTGGCGATGGGGGCGGCCTCGAACTCGCCGAGCAACTGCGCGTGCCGCTGCTCGCGACGATACCCCTGCACGGCGACGTCGCCCACGGCGGCGACGCCGGTCTGCCGGTGGCGACGGGTGAAGACGCCGATGGCCCCTTCGGTGCCCTGGCCCTCAGAATCGTGAGCGACATTGCGCCACCGAAGGGCGTCGCCGGCTGCACCGCGCGCCTGCTCGACTCGATCAACCGCGCCGTTGGCGCGCACTAGGGGTACGCTCGCCCCATGTCCGCGACGGAACTGGTCGTCCTGATCGCCGCCACGGCCGCGGCGGGAGCGTGGATCGCGTCACTGGTATCGGGCGATACCTCGTGGATCGACCGGCTCTGGTCGATCCTGCCCGAGAGCTACGTCTGGGTCTACGCGGCGAGCGCGCACTGGCGAGACGCTCGCCTCGACGTTCTCGCGGCGCTCACCACCCTCTGGGGGATTCGTCTGACGTACAACCTCGCGCGCAAGGGTGGTTACACCGGCGCCGAGGACTACCGCTGGGCGGTCTTGCGCTCGTCGATGAACGCGTGGCAGTTCCAGCTGTTCAATCTCTTCTTCGTCGTCATCTACCAGAGCGTGCTGCTCGTGCTAATCGCGTTGCCCGCGCGCACCGCGGCCGAGCACCCGGCTGCGTTCGGTGTACTCGACGCCGCGTTGTGCATCCTCTTTCTCACGGCGCTGGTTGGCGAGACCATCGCCGACCAGCAGCAGTGGAACTTTCAGCGTTGGAAGCATCGCGAGATCGCGGCCGGACGCTCCCCCGAGCCCCGATTCGTGCAGACGGGGCTCTTTCGCTACTCGCGCCACCCGAACTACTTCTTCGAGATCGCGCAGTGGTGGCTCGTCTTTCTCGTCGGCGCCTCGGCCGCCGGCTCGCTGGCCCAGCCCACCGTGCTCGGCGCGGTGCTCCTCACCGCGCTCTTCGTTGGCTCGACGTCGTTCACGGAACGGATCTCGCGGTCGCGCTATCCCGAGTACGCGCGGTACCAGGCGACGACGTCGGCGATCGTGCCGTGGTTCGCCCGCTCGCGAGACGTCGTGGTGCCGGTTCCCGATGACTCGGCCGGTCAGGCCGGAGCCGCGCTCTCGTAGCCGTCGTCGCCCGGTAACAGGATGGCGCTCTGCCCGCCGCGCTCGACGATGCGCGGCTCAACGCGCGCGATCGAGTCGCGCGACCGCGCCCACTCGAGGACGTCGGCTACCGAACCAAACGGCGCGATCAGTTCGAGGTTGCGCAGCGTCGGCAGGATCATCGCGATCTCGCCACGCGACGCCGCCGCCAGCGCGTCGGCGGGTCGCATCCACCGGTGCGCGACCGTCTCGGCGTCGTCGTGCCCGGCCACCTGGCCGAGCGGCGCCTCAGCCACGAAGAACCGAGTGTCGTAGCGCCGCGGTGGACCAATCGGCGTCACCCAGTGGGCGAGGTACTCGACGCCGGCGAGATCGAGCACGAGGCTCGTCCCCTCGAGCACGTCGGCCAATCGGCACCGGCCCGCGTTCAGCTCGTCGCGCCACCTCGCGAGCTCGACTCGGTCGGTGAGCGCCGGGCTCTCGGCGTGTCGAGCCTGCGCCACGAGCAGACCCGCTTCTTCGAAGAGTTCGCGCAACGCAGCCACGTAGTAGGCCAGTCCGCCAGTCGCGAGCGCCAGTCGCGTCGACGCGCTCGCGTCGTCGCGGCCCCGGCAAAGCACAGCAATCTCCTCATCAGAAGGGTCAACCGCCCCACCGGGAAAGACGTAGGCACCGCCGACGAAGTCACTGTTCAGGTTTCGGCGAACCAGCAGCACCTCGACCCCGTCGCGCCCGTTGCGCAGGGGCAAGATCGTCGACGCCGGTCGAGGCGTCAGCACGTCGGCCATGACACAACCTACCCAACCGGGTCCCCGACGAAAGCAGGGGCGTCGGCGTCCACTAAGTTTGAACGGTCACTCGCGCGAAGGAGCATCGTGGCTAAGAAACCACCAGCCAAGCGGACACCCGTCCCCGCCACCACCGGCCGGCCGGCCGGCCTGTTCACCTGGCTCGCCATTGGACTCGTCGTCGTCGTGGTCGCCGCTCTGGTGATCATCAAGGTCGCCACCGGCTCGTCGTCGGGCGGCAGCACCGCCTTCCAGCCAGCGAGCGCCACGGTCGTGAGCGAGCTCACGTCAGTGCCGGCGTCGGTCTTCAATAAGGTCGGCGTGACCTCGACGGTGGTGCCAATCTCGCCGCCAATCCCGCTCAAGAACCAGCCCGCCCTCACCGACACCGTGGGGGCGACGACCCTGCCCGAGGTCTTCTACCTCGGTGCGGAGTACTGCCCCTTCTGTGCCGCCGAGCGCTGGCCGACGATTGTCGCCCTCAGCCGATTCGGCACCTTCTCCAACCTGGGCGATATGACGAGTTCGACCAAACCCGGCGAGGCCTACCCCGGCACACCGACTTTTACCTTTCTCAAGGCGCACTACGCCTCGAAGTACCTCGCCCTCAAGACCGTCGAGCAGTACACGAACGTCTGGGACAACGCCACGGGCTTCTACGGGCCACTGCAGACGCCGTCGGCTCAGGAAGCCGCGGTCTTCAAAAAGTACGACACCTCGACGTACATACCCGGCATCACCTCGAACCAGGACTATTCGATTCCCTTCGTCTCGATTGGCAACAAGTACCTGATTTCGGGTGCGAGCTTCACGCCCCAGCTGCTCGCGGGGATCTCGCGCGACACGATCGCGGCCGGGCTCAGTGACCCGACGAATCCGGTGACCGTCGCGATCGTGGCGACGGCTAACTACGAGACCGCCGCGTTCTGCCAGCTCACCAAGAACCAACCGGGCAGCGTCTGCGCGAGCCCGGGCGTCATGGCCGCGAAGAGGGCTCTCGGCATCAAGTGAGTCGATCGGTCCGCGAGGTCTCTCGAGTCGTTGTCTACTCGACGTTCGCGCTGAGCCTGATCGGACTCGGCATCTCGAGCTATCTAACATTCACGCACTTCGAGGGCACCAAGTACCTCGCCTGCTCAACGACGGGCCTGCTCAACTGCAGCACGGTCACCACCTCGCCCCAGTCGTACGTGTTCGGCGCCCCCGTCGCCGTGATCGGGCTCGTTGGCTACGCCGTGATCGTGGCGCTCAACTCGCCGTGGGCGTGGCGTTCGAAGCGCTACGCCCTCCACCTCGCCCGCGTCGTCGTGATCGCCGGTTCGATGGTCTTCGTCCTCTGGCTGATCGCCGCCGAACTGCTCTACATCGACCACATCTGCGAGTGGTGTAGCGGCGTGCACGCCGTCACCTTCGCGCTCTTCGTGATCCTCGCGCGCGTCGCCCCGCGCCAACTCGGCTGGGGTTCAGCTGCGCACGAGGCTGCGACGTTCTAACTCGTTCAGCCCGCCCCAGATCCCGTGGCTCTCGTTTCGCTCGAGCGCGCACGCCAGGCAGTCGGCGCGCACCGCGCACGTCTGACAGATCCGTTTCGCCGCCTGCTCGCGACTGAGGCGCTGTTCCTTGCGTTCGCTCACGTCGGGCGGGAAGAAGAGCGCCCGTTCGCTGCCTCGACAGGCACTGAACTCCGTCCACGCAGCCGTTGACACGACCATCGATTCCCCCTCGGACCAACGAGCGAACACTACCCATCGAATCGGCCTAGGGCAAGATCAACTTCGCGGCGTTCCCGGCGGATTTTTAGTCAAATTCTCGGCTCCGCTACGCTACGTCCGTGGCCACCGTTCTCGTCGTCAGCGACCTACCCGCCCTGCGCGCCGAACTGCGCACCATGCTCGAGGGACCCGAACTGTCCATCGAAGACGCCGAGTCGGGGCCCGAGGCGATCGATCTGGTCAAGCAGGGCGGCGTCGACCTCGTGATCGTCGACCTGCAGGTCGGGTCCATGGGTGCGATGGCCATCGCCATGGAGCTGCGAAACGAGGAGTCCTACGGCGCCGCCGATCCGGTGGCCGTGCTGATGCTGCTCGATCGACGAGCCGACGTCTTTCTGGCGCGGCGCAGCGGCGTCGAGGGCTTCGTCGTGAAGCCACTCGACCCACAAAGGATTCGGGCCGCGGTGCGGGCGCTTCTGCGCGGCGACGAGTACGAGGACGACTCGTGGCGACCGACCACCGTACGGGTCACCGCCTCGACGTGAGCGACGATCGGCCTCCGAGGTCGGCTTTCGCTCAGCTGCGCGCCCGACTATCGGGTCACCGCGACGAATCGCCCCGATCGCCCGAGGCCGACGCCATCCACGCCCGGGTCGACCAGCTCGCGAAACTCGAATTACGGGACGTGATGACGCCGCGCGTCGACGTCGCGTACCTGAACGCACCCGTCACCCCCGAAGCCGTTGCCGAAGCGGTTCGAGACACCGGGCACTCGTGCTTCCCGGTGGTCAGCGGCGATCTCGACGACGTCGAGGGCGTCTTGCTGGTCAACGACCTCTTTCGCAGCACGACGGTGCGCCGGGCGATCGGCGTCTCGCTGCCCGACGCGGCGGAGATCGCCCGAAAGATTCGTCGACCACTCCTGCTTCCAGAGACGTTGGACCTGCTCGAGAGCCTGAGCGAGATGCGCGAGCAGCGCCGAACGTTCGCCCTGGTGCTCGACGAGCACGGCGGCGTCGCGGGCGTCGTCTCGATTCGCGACATCCTCGAGCAACTGGTCGGCGACCTCGGCGACGAGTTCGACCGCGACGACGAGCCCACGGTCGTGCGCATCAGCGACGATCGCTGGCTCGTCGACGGCCAAACCCACGTCGATCGAGTCGAAGATGAGCTGGGCCTCGCCGTGCCCGAGGGTGAGTACGTGACGATAGCGGGGTTCATCCTCGACCTGGCCGGCGAGATCCCAACGCCCGGGTCCACCTATACGTTTCAGGACTGGACGTTTCGCGTTCAGTCGCTCGAACGGCGCCGCATTAGCGAACTCGTCATCGAGCACCACGTCACGGCCGAGCCAGAGCCGAAGGTCTGACGCCAGAAGCGGGCAACGATGAGCGAGTAGGATGGCCGGGCTGCGAGAATGTTCGCTGCGGGCTGTAGCGCAGTTTGGTTAGCGCGCTGCGTTCGGGACGCAGAGGTCCCCGGTTCAAATCCGGGCAGCCCGACCACCATGGCACGAGCCGTGGCCGTAGT
>JAKBCI010000075.1 GCA_021807965.1 Actinomycetes bacterium | reverse complement strand
GTGCATCCCTCCACTCACGCTCACTGACGGCCCTAACGGTGTCGCCAATGGACTGCAATGGGTTACGCAGCTGCCCGCCGCCATCGCGGTTGGCGCATCATTCGATCCCGCGATCGCACGCGCCGTCGCCCGTGTGATGGCGAGTGAGGCGCGGGCGAAGGGTATCGATGGCATCCAGGCGCCGAATCTCAACATCGCGCGCATTCCCGTAAGCGGACGAATCTTTGAGAGCTACGGCGAAGATCCGTATCTCACGAGCGTGCTGGGCGTCGCAGCGATTCGTGGCATCCAGTCGCTGGGCGAGATTGCCGTCGCCAAGCACTTTACCGCCTACACCCAGGAGACGGCGCGGGCTCGTCTCAATCAAGTGGTGTCCGCACGTGCGCTCGCCGAGATTTATAACCAGCCCTTCCAAGCCGCGGTCCAACAAGGCCACGTGGCTTCTCTCATGTGCTCCTACGGTTCCTTGAATGGAGTGAACACCTGCTCGGACCCCTACATTTATCGACTTCTGCAGTCGTGGCGATTCTCAGGGTTCGTGCGTTCCGACCTCCACGCGCTTAATGACCCCGTTGGCGCCTTGCGCGCCGGCATCTCACTGATCAAACCGGCATCCAGCAATGGCTTGATCAGCGCGGTCCAGCATCGCCGCCTCGCCGTCGCGGATCTGAATCGCGCGGTCCATTCAATTCTTGTGCCCATGTTTGCGCTGGGGCTCATCGCGCACCCCCTCCAACTCGCACTCAACGCCATCGTCACGTCCAGTGCTCACGTCGACGTGGCGCTACGCGCCGCCGAGAGCGGTGTCGTCCTGCTTGTGAATCGACATCACGCCCTACCGATTCCGACTCGTGTCCGCTCGATCGCGGTCATTGGCCTCGCGGGGTATCGAACGCCGGTCACGGCCGGTGGTGGCAGTGCTGCGGTCGTCGCCACCACGGTTACGACACCCCTCGCCGCGTTACGCCAGGCGCTCGGTAACCGAGTTCGCGTCACCTACGCCGCGGGTGACGTGCCCATCCGCGCGATCACGTCGCGACGCGACATCGTCATCGAATCGGGCACGCCGCTCAAGCTGATCACGAAGTTCCGAACCGTGGGCGAACCAGGTAAAGCGGACATCGGCGTGGACCGTGGCGGCAACGTGACGCCGGCGGTCGCGACGGCCACAAGTCCGGGAACCGGCGACAACTGGAACTCGTCGCAGATGACGTTTCGGGTCAGACACTCCGGCATTTACGACGTGTCGTTTCGCCAGGTCGGTGATACCTGGGTCTACCTCGATGATCGCCTCGTCATCGCCTCGCGCGGTCTTCACGCCCCCACCGTCTTCACGACGTCAATCGCCCTGCGCAGCGGTCACCGTTACACGCTGCGCGTCACGTGGTTCAACATTCACAGCCACCCGGCCCCGTCCTTCGACATCGTCGACGCTTCACCAGTTATTGCCAAAGCAGTCGCCATCGCGCGACGAGCGAAATACGCCATCGTCGTGGCCGGCGACTACACCGAAGAAGGAGCCGACCGACCCAATCTCAATCTGCCCGGCGACCAAAACGCCTTAATCAGCGCGGTGGCGGCGGTGAATCATCACACCATTGTCGTGCTGGAAACCGGCGGTGCGGTAGCCATGCCGTGGCTCAAGCGAGTGGCGGGGGTGCTGGAAGCGTGGTACCCGGGACAAGTCGACGGCGCCGCGATCACCCCCATACTCACCGGCGCCGTTGACCCGTCGGGCAGACTCCCGCTGACGTTTCCGGCCTCGGTAGCGGCCTCACCGATCAATGACCCCAGAACGTTTCCCGGGGTCAACGGATCCGTCACGTTCGTGTCGGGGCTCGACGTGGGGTACCGCTGGTACCGGGCCAACCACGTGCGACCCCTGTTTCCATTCGGCTTCGGTCTGTCGTACACGTCGTTCGGCCTCGGCCGGGCGGTCCTTCGCCGAACTGCCACGGGGGTTGCCGTTGAGCTCTCGGTGAGCAACCGGGGACGCCGCGCGGGAGCCGACGTCGTGCAGGCCTACGTGAGCTTCCCGGCGATCGCGGGTGAACCGCCGGAACAACTTCGCGCCTTTTCGAGGGTGCTGCTTCAGCCCGGTCGTTCGACTCGTATTACGCTTCGAATCGACCGGCGAAGTTTCGAGATCTATCATCACGGCTCCTTTACCGTGTTTCCCGGGCGCTACGTCATCAACGTCGGTCAGTCGTCGACGAACCTGACGATTCACATTCCCCTGCACCTGTGAGCTCGATGCGGTCGAGGCCGAGCGACGACATACTCACGACTAATCTGGTGTCGATGGCCGCCATTGACGTCGCCGGATTCGTAGCCGATCTGAAGGATCACGCCGTGACGCACGGATTCCACGTCCACGACGAACGCCACTTCGTTGAGACATACTCGCTGCGCCAAGCGTGGGAGGTGGATTTGCACCCCGAGGACGGGTGCGGGGGCCCGGTCGACCTGCACATTGAACTTGACGTCGACCCGAGAACGTTGCTCGCCTTCGAAGACGCCGTACTGGGACTGCCCGATGACGTCGACCCGCCCGACGACTTCCACTTCCCCCTGGTGCTGACCTGGAGTTTGCCGCCCATGCCCCACGGCCCCGATCTCTTGCGCCTGGCGATTGACCTCGCGCCCGTGGGAGGCGTGAGTATGCCGCTCGAGGTCACCGCCACCGACACGTTCGCCTCGCCAACGGAGACGAGCGAGCGACGAATCGCCATCGTCGCCCGCCGAGCAATCTCGCTGAGCCAAGTCGCAAAGGGCGAGGACCCGCTCTGCGACGTGTTCGAGCACGGGCGCAGCGTCAGCGACTTTTTGCTCCAGGCCGCGGACTCGTGGCTCGCCTGACCAGTCGGCTCGTTCCCGTCATCGCTATTGCCACGTCAGCGATCGCACTGAGTTCGTGCGGCACGTCGGGAGCCGTCGCCCAAGCCCGACTGGCGTGCCGCTACGTCGATCGAGCCATCGTGCTCTACCACGAGAGTCGTTCGCCCGGTCTTTCGACCCAGTCGACGAACCGCCTAGCCGGTCAAGCCCTAGCCACGCTGCTTCGCGCGACGCCGTACGCGGCGTCGGCAACCTCAACCGACGGCGGCTGGAATCCGCTGATGACCACGATCAACGAGGGCGAGCGGGTGCCCATCCACTTCCTCATCCCGTCGCTCACGCACCTCTGTCAGATCGCCCAGTCGTCGACGCCGTACCTCTGATCACTACTCGTTGAAACGCTCGTACAGCCAGGTCAGTGAGTTCTCCTCCAGCATGGCGTCCTCCCAGCCCTGGAGCTGGTCTTCCAACGAGCCCAGGGTCGCCACGGTCGCGACGATCACCACGGTGAGTGCGCCGACGGCCTCGTCGGCGACGAGGAAATCACCGAAGATGTCCTCGCTAACCGATGCCTCCGGGCCGATCATGAGGTACAGCTCACCGGTGGCCTCGACCCACGAGAGCCGATACGTGTTACCCGACGCGTCGCTCCACTCATCGCCGAATTCGAACTCCGCGCTCTCACGACGCGCTTCATTCTGCTGATAGAAGGATTCGATGTCCATCCCCGCAGCCTACGTCTCGTATGTGCGCAGCGGCGTGCGTATTTATTGTCGCGCGCGGCTGCGCAACACGTGTTCACCCGATTGGCGCGAGCCAGTGCGCAAGCCCGTGCGCACGCCTCTGTGGACTGTTCGCCATGACGACCAACTACGACCTTCTTACGCAGCTTCGAACGGATTGGCGATACCGGTGCCACCAGCGGGCGTCGCGTGACGCATTCGACTTGCTTCGATCGCGCCACCGCACGATCGACTTCGGTGGACTCGCGGACCTCGGAGACCTCGTAACCGCGTTAGACGTTGGCGGCGGTCGAACGATCCTCGAGCGCGCTCAATTCGTGCAGGCGTTGCTCGAGGAGGCCGCCGACGCGACAATTCGTCGAGCGCTGTTGCAGACGCTCCTGCCCGGCATCGTCAGCGTTTGTCGTCAACTGCGCTTCGGTACCGGCGTTGTGGCCGAGCCCAGCGAGACCCTCGGCGTCGCCGTCGCGCTCGCGGATGAACTCCTACACTCGTGGGCCGGCGAGTCGCGCCAGTACGCGGCACCCGACGTCCTATCAGCGCTGCGCGGGCGGCTACGGCGTTGGCTCCTGAGGGAAAAAGCCGCTCGCGACACCACGGTTGGCCTGCCCGACGACGTCGCCGCCGTCACCGGCTCGCCACTCGCGTCGCGGCTCGAGAGCTTCTGCGGTGGTCCGTACGACCGACTCGCTCGGCTCACGTACGCTCGCGTTTTCGAGGGTCGATCGTTGCGTGAACTCGCGTTACGCGATCACAGCGCCCCGCAGGCACTGCAGAACGAACTTCAACGCTTCGCCTACCGGTTCCTCGTGTGACCCCCGGTGACCCCAACCAGTTTGTCAACGGCACCACCGCATCGATACCGTGGGTTCGTGAGGGAACCCCGGACGCCGCTTCGAGCGGCGCACCTCGTTCTCTGGTCGAGTCCAATACTGTTGCTCGTCCTCGTCTTTACGATGACGAGTCCGACGTCATCGACTTCGGTCACCGTCGGCGCGAGTCGCCACCACTCAACCACCAGCCACACAACGACGCGGCACGGGACCCCAACACCGAGTACGGCACCGACGGTGGCGGCACCGACAGCCACGGCGCCGACATCGACCACGGTCGTGACGCCACGGTTCGTCGAGCGATTCTCGACGACGACCGTCGCGACCGTGCCCTGGAGCGCCAAGGGCGCCGACGCGGGACCAATCACGGGATCGCTGACCGGCCAACTGGGCCCGGTCGGGACCGAGGTCGACGTGCCGCTTCAAGGACCGGGTTCGTGGACGTTCCAGGCTACGGGGGTCGTATCGGAGGAGCTGTCCTGCGGTGGACCGTCCGCAACCGTCGCCGACCTGGTAACCGTCACGAGTTTCTCGGCGTGCGACCTACGGCTGACGAGCTTCTCGCCAGCGCCGGTGACGTGGCAACTCGTCGCGACACCGTGAGACGTTTCGCCGCGGGGCCGCTGCACGGCATCGCGCTGGCCACGTATTGCCTGTTAGTCCCGTACGTCGTGGTCGCCAAATGGGCCGTCGCCGCGCAGCGCGCCGACGGAACGACCGTTCGATTGCTGCTGGTGGCGCTCTCGCTGCTCTGGATCGGATTCGTCGTGCAACTCGCGAGAAACATCGGCCGGCACCGACGTGGCGTGGTGGTGGTGGCTAGCGGCTCGACGTGGCTCGCCGGATTGATTGTCACCATCCTGGCCCTCGCTCCATCGCCGGGCTACCAACGGCCCCCCGTAGTACCCGCGGCGGTGGCGATAGTGCACGGTTCGCACCACGCACGTCGTGAAACCATCCCCGACGACGCCACGATCGGCACGCTCCCCTTCGCGTTGATCGCCAAGCGCCGACTCGATCGCTTACGCGATGGCCAGAATGACCTCGGCGACGATGAGGTGGACGACGTCATTGGGCAGCTTCGGGCGGCTGACCCCGACGCCGTGAGTAATCTGCGCCGACTCATCGCCGACCGCCTCGACGGCGTCGTGCGCGTCGGTTCGGACTTCGCCTACGGCGCACCCGTCGTGGACGAGTCACCGGCGGTAGCGTGCGTGGTGGACGGCAATCGCGACGAGCCCATCGTGGCCTTCGCGCACGAAGGCGGACGGCTCCGCCTACCCGCAAACTGGACCGATCAGCAAGTGGTGAACGCACTCGTGGGACTGCACGATGGCGGCCGCGTCGTCGCCACCAACGTCGAATACGATTTGCTGCACTCGCTCGCCATTCGATCGGTTCGTCGACACGTCGTCGTCTACCTCGGCGACGCCGCCGACCTTGACGACGCGCTTCGAGCCAGCGCCGTCACGATCGACCGGTCGGGATCAACGGTGGCCGACGGGGATCACAACGTCGCGCGATCGCCGGGTGATGACGCCGACGCGGAGCGGACGACCGTTGTCGCGGGCGTCTACGTCGAGCTGTTACGCCCCGATCCGATCGTGCTCGGCCTCAGCGAGCCGTTTATCGCGACGCTGCGCCGGCGCGGCGTGGAAATGGTTGCCTACCTCGCCGTCCACCGCGGTGAGCCGGTTAGCGGCGATCGCCTGCGCACGCGCGTACTCGTTCACGCCGACGTGGACGCGTCGCTCCGCACCCTGGCGAACACCGCGAGCACCGTTCGCCGCAGTCTCGGTGTCGACGAACACGGTCCACGGTTGCACCCCGTCGCGACCGACGGCCTCTACCGAACCCACGGCATTTCGAGTGACGTCGAGCGCTTCCACGCGTTGGTCCGCGACGCTCGGCGATGTCCGGCCGCCAGCGCCGCGCCACTGCTCCTGGCGGCCCTGCAGCTGGTACGGGGCGAGCCACTCGCGGGCGTTCGGCACGGTTTCGAGTGGTTCACCGTCGAGGGTCATCTCAGTCGCCTGCAGCGCGACGGTGAGTGGGCCGCGCTCGCCCTGCACGACCTCGCGCTCGAAGCCGACGACGTGGAGCGGGCCTACTGGGCGATCGAGCGGGGCCGGTGTTTGGACCCCTTCAGCGACGCCTTGACCGACGCACTCGTCCACGTGCCGCGGCTACGCCAGTTTCGCCGCGATCGAGCCAGCACTCCCTAGAACGACGCCGTCGGCACCGGCCGCACTGTAACGATGAGCGGGACGCTCGCGGGCTTCCGCGATGAGGTCAGCGAGGAGCTGACCGAAGGGCAGTGGCGGCTCGACGAACAGGTGCTTAGCCAACGAGCCAGGGATCGTGTTGATCTCGTTGAGATACAGCTCGTCGTCGTTCGCCAAGAAGTCGATGCGCGCAACGCCACGGACCGACGCCACGTCCGCGACGGCGCGCGCCACCTCGACGACGCGCTCAGCGACCGCCGGCAACAAGTTTGCGGGAAGTTCGCGAGGCGCCGACACCATTCCTTCGCCGCCGACGTACTTGTCGCGATAGTCCAGGATCTCGGCGCCGCTGGCGCGACGCAAGGGTCGTTCAATGGCCGAGAGCGCGAGCGTCGGGTACGTACGGATCGCGACTTGGAGATCACTCAGATCGGCGCGGAAGGGCTCGCACACGCAGCCCCGCGCGAAGTGCGGGTTCGTACGAAGTCTCGCTCGTACGGTCTCAAAGTCACCAACGACGTCAATCCCGATCGATGAGCCGCCGAAGCGTGGCTTCAAGATGTACGGACCAGCGAACGGGAGCGAGTCGCTCGCTTCGCTCACCAGCGCGCGTGGCAACGTCGGCAGGCCGGCGGCCGCCGCCACCGCGCCGAAGCACCACTTGTCCATCCCCAGCGCCGCCCCCGCCACGGTCGGACCGGTGTAGGCGATTCCCGAAACGTCGAGCGCCGCTTGCAGGGTACCGTCTTCGCCCGGACCGCCGTGGGTTGCGAGCACCACGACGTCAACGTCGAGTCGTCGATCGCGCGCCAAGCGTCCCCCCAGCGCGAAAAACCCTCCCTCGTCGCCACTGCGCAGCGACAGGGCGCTGGACCCTCTCGGAACGCCGTCGAGAAAGTCTTTCGCCTCAACGTTCGCGGGAACGTTCCAGAAGGCGCCCGTCTTCGTCCAGTAGATCCCGATCGAGTCAGTCTCGGTACGGCGCAACTCACGAAGCGCCTGCAGTCCCGTCAGAATCGACACGTCGTGTTCGGGCGACGGCCCGCCGTAGATCACGCCACTAATCACCACTCACCTCGCTCGTC
>JAKBCI010000074.1 GCA_021807965.1 Actinomycetes bacterium | reverse complement strand
GATAAAGGAGTGATGCGAGCTGGTAGGGATGAACAGCGTCTCCACGCCCGACAGCGACCGGTTCATCTGGGCCATCTGCAGCTCGCTCTCGAAGTCCGAGACCGCACGAAGCCCCTTCACGATGGCCGTCGCCTGTACGTCGCGGGCCACGTTGACTAGCAACGTCGCAATGGAAACGATGCGCACCGACTTGATGTGCGCGCAACTCTCCGCAATCATCTCGCGGCGCTCGTCGAGGTCGAACAGCGGCTCGGACTTTTGGGGGTTGCGGATTGCCGCGACCACGATCTCGTCGAAAATGAAGGCGGCGCGCTCGACGATCTCCAGGTGTCCATTGTGGAACGGGTCGAACGAGCCCGGAATGAGTCCGACCGTCACGCGGCCTCGTCCTCGACTCGTTCCAGCATGGTTACGAGCGTAGTGCCGTAGCGCTTCGTTTTGGTGACTGACCAGCCCTCGGGCGCCTCCGCGTACCGGTCGTTTTCAATGACCGCACGGCGAGCC
The DNA here is from genome assembly GCA_021807965.1 of Actinomycetes bacterium. The sequence goes on along the minus strand of JAKBCI010000074.1, from coordinate 7,288 downwards.
ACCAGGCCCCTCAAGAGTGATTCAACATCGAAGGGACCGTACGGCGGGTCGGCGACGACCAGGTCGATGGCCGTCGGCGGCAGCCACCCCGGCAGCGCGGCGCGAACGAAGTGCGCTCGACCCGATAGATTGAGCGGCTCCAAGTTGGCGCGCGCGGCGTTCAAACACGCGACGTCGACGTCGACGAAATAGACCTCCTCGGCGCCGCGAGACATCGCCTCAATGCCCATCGCGCCGGACCCGCAGAAGAGGTCGGCCACGACCAGGCCCGCCAAGCCGCCGCGACTCTCCAACATCGAAAAGATCGCCTCGCGGGCGTAGTCCGTGGTCGGCCGCACCGTCGAGGGCAACTTGGCCCTAAGCGGCCGACCCCGCGCCACGCCACCGATTACCCGCACGCCCTCAGGCTACGTGCTGTCACGACTTGAACAGGTAGGCGGCTTCCTCGTCCCCCACGAAGAGGCGCAATTCGTCGATCAGCTCCGCGTGGTCGCGCCAGTCACGCTCAACGAGCCGGGCGGCGACCTCGTGCGCCGCATCCAATAGCGCCGCGTCGCGGGTAAGTGACGCGAGCCTCAGGTCGCTTCGGCCACGCTGGCGCGCGCCGAGAATGGTTCCTTCGCCGCGCAGGGCCAAGTCGATCTCCGCGAGCGCGAAGCCGTCGCTGGAGGCGACGAGCGCCTCCAAGCGGCGCCGGCCGTCCTCGGACGGCGGCGTGCCGAGGACGTAGCAGTGACTGACTAGGTTCGAGCGGCCAACGCGACCACGCAGCTGGTGAAGCTGGGCCAGTCCGAATCGCCACGCGTCCTCGATGACGATCACCGTCGCGTCCGCGACGTCGACGCCAACCTCAATCACGACGGTGGCGACGAGCACGTCGAGGCGACCGATACGGAATTCGTGCATCACTGACTCTTTGGCCGCGCTCGACATTTGGCCGTGCACCAGGCCAACGCGCAGGCCGGCGAGCTCCCCCGCCGCCAAGCGGGCGTGCTCGTCGACCGCCCCCTTGGCCGCCACCCGCTCGGACTCCTCGACGAGGGGGCAGATGACGTACGCGCGATGACCGAGGGCGACCTCGTCGCGCACGCGCCGCCAACAATCGGCCACGTCGGACGCCGTTTGAGCCCACGAGGTGGTGACCGGAACGCGCCCCGGCGGCAGCTCATCGAGCACCGAGTGTTCGAGATCGCCGAACAGCACCATCGCCGCGGTTCGCGGTATCGGCGTCGCCGTCATGACCAGCAGATCTGGTTCGGCGCCGCGGGTCCCTTCGGTGCCCTTCGCGCGCAACATCGCACGCTGCTCGACTCCGAAGCGATGCTGCTCGTCGACTACCACCAGGCCGAGCTCGCGAAACGCGACGTCGCCGCTCAGCAGCGCGTGCGTGCCCACGACCACGTCCGCGTCACCGCTCGCGACCTGCTCGAGCGCCGCTCGCCGCTCGCCGGCGCGCAGCCGACCGCTCAACAGCTGGATGCGCAGCGGCCGCCATCCTCCCAGAACCCCCGGATCCGCTACGCGAAGCTCGGCGAGATCAGCCCGAATCGAGGCTAGGTGCTGTTCGGCCAAGACCTCGGTTGGCGCCATCAGCGCCACCTGGCGGTGGTGCTCGACGGCAATCATCATGGCCGCGAGCGCCACCATGGTCTTGCCGCTGCCTACGTCGCCCTGCAGGAGCCGGTGCATGGGCACCGGCGATCCCATGTCAGCCACGATGTCTCCGAGGACACGGCGCTGCGCACCGGTCAACTGAAACCGATGCCCGGCGATGAATTGACGAAGCAGCGAGCCGCCCACCTCGCCGGGGCGCGCCTCGAGGTCTTCGACGTCGGCGAGCTGGGCGAGACCCGACGACTCGCGTTCGACGCGTCGGCGGCGCAGCGCGAGAAGAAGCTGCAGTCGAACTAGTTCGTCGAACGCCAGTCGACGCCGAGCGCGCTCAGCGTCGTCGAGCGTCTCGGGTCGATGGATACCCCAGTAGGCATCGGTCCGCTTCGCCAGGTCGTACTCGGCGAGAATCCAATCCGGTAGCGGGTCGAGGAGCGGTCCGGCGCGGCGTAGTGACTCCTCGACGAAGCCGCCGAGCTCCCAGCTGGTGAGGCCAGACTTACCCGAGACCGGATAGATCGGCACGATGCGTCCCACCCGGCGCGCGTCGCGTTCGTCGCCGCTCGCGCCGACGACAACGTCGACGACGGGGTTGGTCATCTGTCGTTGACCGCGATAGTCGACAACACGGCCGTAGAGCAGCACTTGGGCGCCCACCGCCAACTGGCGTTCGCGCCACGCCTGATTGAAGAAGACGACGCCGAGTGCGACGTCGCCGTCTTCAATCGTAATATCCACCAAGGAGCGACCCTGTCGCGTGCGACGCGCTCGGGTCGCCGTCACCGTTCCGTACACCGCGGCCTGATCGCCGATCGCAAGCTCCGAGACGTCGACCCGGCGAGTTCGATCAACGTAGCGCCGGGGGTACTGCCCCAACAGGTCGAGAATCGACTCGATGTCGCTCTCGCGCAGGGCCGCGGTTCGGCGCGGTCCCACGTGACGCAACTGATCGACGCTCACCTCGCCGAGCTGGCGCAGCCGACGCGGCGCCAGCTCGCTCACTCGACGCCGAAGAGGTAGGGATACAGCGGCTGGTCTCCGTGGTGGACCTCCACGCCCACCGAGGGGAAGAGCTCGGCCACGAACGACGTAATCTGGCGAGTCGTAGCGGGGTCTGAACCCTCGCCCTCGATGATGGTGAGCAGTTCGTGGTCTGATTCGATCAGCGACTCGAGCAGACCGTTGCAGGCGGTGCCGAGCGAATCGGCGACCGACACGACGCCGTGACTATCCAGACCGATCCAGTCCCCTCGCTTCACCGGACCGGCGTCAGTGATGGTGTCGCGCACGGCTCGAGTCACCTCACCGGCCACCACGTGGCGAGCGGCGTCGGACATGGCCGTCGCGTTGAGCGCGGCGGTCGCGTTCGGATCGTACGCGAGCAGAGCGGCGAATCCCTCGACGACTGACGCGGTCGGTACCACCGTTACGGTCCGGCTCACCAGGGCGTCAACCTGACGGGCCACGGGCACGATGTTCGCGTTGTTCGGTAAGAGCACGACGTCGTTCGAACCCGTCGCCTCGACGGCGGCGACCAAGTCAGCGGTCGACGGATTCATCGACTGGCCACCGGGAACGAGCACGCGGACGCCCAGCGACCGGAAGATCCGACCGACGCCGTCGCCCGCGACGACCGCTACGACGGACGTCGGCGGTGGCGGTTCATCCGACTCAATGGCCTCGGTAGCGGCGTCACGTACCCAGCGTTCCTCCAACACCTGGCCCGCGAGGTCGGTCACGCGAATTTCACGGGGTCGTCCCGCGTCGAGGGCGGCTTCGATGGCGGCGCCGATGTCGTCGGTGTGGATGTGGCAGTTGTAGAGACCATCGCCGCCGACAATGACGATCGAGTCACCGATACCGGACCACACGTCGCGAAAGGCGTGCATCTTCTCGTCGTCGTCCGCGTCGAGCAGGTACATGACTTCGTAGCGCGGGGACGCGGCGGCGGCCTGGTCGCTGACGGGTCCGGCCGCGTGGACCTCGATGGACTCGACGTCGGGCGCAATCGGCAACGGATCATTGCTCACGACGTGGCAGAGGGCGTCGAAGAGCAGCACGAGCCCCGAGCCGCCGGAATCAACGACTCCCGCGAGACGCAACACCGGCAGTTGATCCGGCGTGTGGGCGAGTGCTTCGCGGGCCCGGTCACGAGCACTGCGCACCAAGTTGGTCAGTGACGCCGTTGCCGCGTTCGCCCCCTGCGCCGCGGCGCGCGCCACGGAGAGAATCGTCCCTTCGACCGGCCGCACGACTGCCTGGCGCGCCAGCACGTCAGCGTGGCTCAACGACTCAGCGAGCAACGCGGGCGTGATCAGCGCCACCGACCGGAACTTTTCTACTAAGCCGCGCAGCAGTTGGGACAGGATCACCCCCGAGTTCCCACGAGCGCCCATCAGCGAGCCGCGCGCAATGGCCGTGCAGACCTCATCCATGGTGGCTTCGTCGTCGAGCGGGGCGAAGGCGGCAACGACCGACTCCACCGTGAGGGTCATATTCGTTCCGGTGTCGCCGTCGGGCACCGGAAACACGTTCAACCGATTGATGACGTCCTTGTGAGACCGGAGCAACCCCGCGAAGGTCGTTATCGCGGCCCGCAGGTCCGCCGCCGACAACTTGGTACGCGAGGTCATCGCTAGCGATGCTACAATGGCTCCTCGGTTTGCACTCGCGGCCACTCGTGTCGCGACCGCGTAAGGAGAAAGTTCACCATGGCGTCAGTCTGCGAGATTTGCGGCAAGAAGCCGTCCTTTGGCATGAACGTTTCCCACTCGCACCGGCGCACCAAGCGACGCTGGAATCCGAACATCCAGCGCGTGCGCGCGCTCGTCGCCGGTTCACCGACTCGGCTCAACGTGTGCACCGGCTGCCTGCGCGCCGGCAAAGTGGTCAAGCCGACGCGCCGGGCGACCAACGCCTAGTCACCAGCGGTGTTGCCAGCCGCGACGTTCGAGAGGCTGATTCGCGAGTAGGCGCACCGAAACGTCCGACGTGACGTGACCGATCGTTATTGGCTCGCCTAACCCTCGATCGGCAAATCGGCGGCGCAATCGAGTTGCGTTGTCGGTCGCGATAAGGAGTTCGTAGTCCTCACCACCGCCGAGCGCCTCGTCCTCGGTCGCGCCGCTCGCGACCGGCACCTCGTCCAGGACGAAGCCAACGCCGCTCGCGTCGGCCAGCCGATGCAGATCGAGGGCGAGGCCGTCGCTCACGTCTATCATCGCGTGGACACCGGCGCCGCGCGCGGCCAGGCCCTCAGCCAGCCGGGGTGACGGGCGGCGATGCGCGGTGACCAGGGGATCGTCCAGGCTCGCACCGGCGCGGCGACGGCGCAGGCCCGCCGCGGCACGTCCGAGGGGGCCAGTGACCAGCAACTCGTCGCCGGCCCGCGCGCCACGACGCAACACGGCGCCGCGCCCAGGACACTCGCCGAGCACCGTAACCGCGACCGCGATTTGCGACGCGACGCTGAGGTCGCCACCAACGATTGGACAGGCCGTCGCGTCGGCGCCGGCGGCGATCCCGTGATGGAGTTCGACGAGATCGCTACCCGGTGGCGCCATCACCGCCACAACGGCCGCACGGGGACGCGCGCCCATGGCGGCCAGATCCGACACCGCCGTCGCGACCGCCTTGTAGCCCAAGTCTTCGAGCGAGAAGAGGTCGGCGTCAAGGTGGACGTCCCAGACGGCCGAATCGGTGCTGATCAGCAGCTCTCCCACGAACGGTCCGAGAACGGCCGCGTCGTCGCCTACGTGGACCTCCCCGTCAGGGATTGTTCGCTTGCCGACGATCGCGGCGATACGCTCCAAGATGTCGTCTTCGCGTCGGACGGGTCCCGTAGGTGGGGCGGGTGGGTCGTTCGTCGCATTCACGGCGTCTGGACCATGACGTTGTCGAGGGACAACACGAAGATCACGGAGGGCTTCACGTGTCTCACCCCACCACTAACCAGCGGCTCATCGACTGGGTTGACGAGGTTGCCGCGCTCACGACACCCGATCGTATCCACTGGTGCGACGGATCAGCGCGCGAGTACGACGAGCTGTGTCAGACCCTCGTCGACAACGGCACGTTCACCAAACTCGCCGACGCCAAGCGGCCCAACAGCTACTACGCGGCGTCGGATCCCGGCGACGTCGCACGCGTCGAGGACCGTACCTTCATCTGTTCGCGTCTCGAAAGTGACGCGGGACCGACCAACAACTGGCGAGACCCCGACGAGATGCGCGCCACGCTCAACCAGCTGTTCGCTGGATCCATGAAGGGGCGCACGATGTACGTGGTTCCCTTCTCCATGGGCCCGCTCGGGTCGCGCATTGCCCACATCGGCGTCGAGATCACCGATTCACCCTACGTGGTGGTCTCGATGCGCATCATGACCCGCATGGGCGCGGGCGCGCTCGAGGTGCTCGGCGACGAGGGTACCTTCGTGCCGTGCCTGCACTCGGTGGGCATGCCGCTCGCCGACGGTCAGGCCGACGTCCCGTGGCCGTGCGACGCGCAGAACAAGTACATCGTCCAGTTCCCTGAGACCCACGAAATCATCTCGTACGGATCCGGGTACGGCGGCAACGCCTTGCTGGGTAAGAAGTGCTTCGCACTGCGCATCGCCTCAGTCATGGCCCGTGACGATGGGTGGCTGGCCGAACACATGCTCATCTTGAAGTTGACGAACCCGGCCGGCGAGACGCGCTACGTCACGGGGGCCTTTCCGAGCGCCTGCGGCAAGACCAACCTGGCGATGCTCGTCCCGACCCTGCCCGGTTGGAAAGTCGAGACGATTGGCGACGACATCTGCTGGATGAAGCCCGGCCCCGACGGTCGGCTCTACGCGATCAATCCCGAAGCTGGCTTCTTTGGGGTGGCTCCGGGAACGAACTTCGAGACCAATCCGAACGCGATGTACTCGGTCGAGGCGAACACCATCTTCACCAACACCGCCCTCACCAACGACGGCGACGTCTGGTGGGAGGGGATGGGCGAGCCACCAGACGGTCTGACCGATTGGCGTGGGCAGGCGTGGAGCCCGTCACTCGGCACACCGGCGGCCCACCCGAACTCCCGGTTCACGGCCCCCGCCGCACAGGATCCGGCGATTGCGCCAGAGTGGGAAGACCCCGCGGGCGTACCCATTGACGCGGTGCTCTTCGGCGGTCGTCGTGCGAGTGTCGTGCCGCTCGTCTTCCAGTCGCGCGGGTGGCAACACGGTGTCTTCCTCGGATCGATCATGGCGTCAGAGACCACCGCGGCCGCGACGGGCGCCGTTGGCAACCTTCGCCGTGATCCCTTCGCCATGTTGCCGTTCTGTGGCTACAACATGGCCGACTATTTCGGCCATTGGCTCGGCTTCGCCGATCGCTTCAACGAAGCCACGTTGCCCAAGATCTTCTACGTGAACTGGTTTCGCAAGGCCGACGACGGCCGTTGGCTGTGGCCCGGCTACGGAGAAAACAGCCGGGTGCTCGAGTGGATCTTTGAGCGTACGGCGGGGCGTGGCGAGGCGGTGGAGACCCCGATCGGCTTTGTGCCCGCACCCCACGCGTTGAACGTCCAAGGACTCGAGGTGTCTAATGACGACCTCGACGAGTTGCTGCGCGTCGACGTCGACGAGTGGCGCGACGAAATCCCGCGCATTCGTGCGCACTTCGCTCAGTTCGGCGACCGCCTTCCCGCC
>JAKBCI010000073.1 GCA_021807965.1 Actinomycetes bacterium | reverse complement strand
TTGCCCGAGCCGCCGCCGTTCGCGGTCACCGTGTAGGACGAGCCGACCGAGGGGGACGACGGTGGAGTGTTGGTGAAGGTGATCGTCTGGTTGATCAGTGGTGCCACCGTCACGGTCAGCGTGCTCGTCTGTCCATTGCCATTGCCGTCACCGACACCTTGCCCGTTGTCCTTGTCGGACTGATCTGACGCCGTGACGACGCACGAGCCAGCGCTCGAATACGTGAGCACCCCCGTGCTCGAGTTCAGTGAACAGTTGGCGGTGCCAACCGTGGTCACACTCGTAGTGATTACGGCGGATGCGTTGGCGGTGTCGCTTACTACCACCTGGTACGTCGGCGTCGATGCGTTGAACGGGACAGACACGGTATAGACACCATCGCTGCCAACGGCGCCGTCGGCGAAGACCAACGTATTTGTGGCCGCGGCGGCCGGACTCGCGATGGCGGCGGCGAAGAACGATGATGCGCCTACGAGTGCGACAAAAAGCCTGCTAGCGCGTCGTGAACCGGTGCTTCGGCGTACAAGCCCTGGGCCACTCACGACAGCCCTCGTTCGGGCTCAGCGACATTTGCTAAAGGTCCTACCATGCTCACCCGATCACGTCTGCAACGCTGCACGAACAAAAAACAACGACGCCGGTCGTACGTACCAACGACAACCCAACTCCCTGGTGAAGATAGCCAAATTTGACTCGTTCCAGAGCCGCCGGAATCGTGAAAACCAGGAGTTCTCTCAGGATTCAGTCAGTCGCTCTATCCCGCCTCGCGCCAGCATCGATGCGGGCCGATCATTTCTTCCCCTAGCCCGGCCTGAAAACACGTCTCACGCTTGGACCGCGGCACACCAGGGCTGCGCTCGGCGCCAACGGCTTCCACGACCCTCACGGCGCGACGGCTTTTGCACGGGCGCTCAACGAAGTGCACTCTCAGCATCTCCGTAGCCGATCGCTCACCGTCGGCGTGGCGCACCGTCGTGGCTACAGTCCTCAACGTTGCACGCATCACCGCTGACGATTCACGCCGACGCCTCATCACGACAACGTCGACGCGATGTCGCAGTCGACTTGGTTGGCGACACTTGGCTGCGCACAGCCCAACCCGTCATCGCCCGATCGCACCACGCTATCGGCGAGACGTCCAGCATCGACTGACGAAGACTTCTACTTCTAACACGGCGCGCGATCACTGAGAGCCTGGCACCGCCGGACGGGGACCCGTCAACGGTACGCAGAAACGACGATGGGCTGACGGTTCATTTGCCGTACGCTTGGGGAGTGCATTTCCTCCACTCGCCTGAACACGATGGCGCTGGATCGTCGAGACCGGCAGCAAGCGCTGGCTCGGTCACCCTTGCCACCAATCGACGGGGCTACGTGCGTGACGCCCAGCTCCAGCGCGAATTTGACCAGGCCGCCGAGACGCTGCGCAACCTCGACAGCTGGCCCAATCCAGCTCGAGGTGGGCAGCGAGAGTTGCGAGCCGACCTTGCTCTTGAGGGCGGCGGCGTCAAGGGCATCGCTCACGTCGGCGCGGTCATGGTGCTCGATGAAGCTGGTTATCGGTTCCACCGGGTCGCCGGAACGAGTGCCGGGGCGATCACGGCAAGCGTGATCGCAGGGATTGTCCAATCGGGTGCCGATATGTCGGCCCTGCGAACGGCGCTGCGGTCTATCGATTTTCGGCGATTCATGCCCGAGGGAAAACTCCACGAGATGATCCACCGAGACACTAGCCATTTCGCGAAACTCGTCGCTGACGCGGCGATCCTCACGAGTCGCGAGGGGCTCTACTCGAGTGAGTATCTAGAGGAATGGCTGCGACCAATTCTGCACGATCAACTTGGCATCCGAACGTTCGCGGACTTGCGGCTACCCGACGCCGCACAGAACTCGGCCGCGCCGAGCGAGCGGTACCGACTGGTTGTGTACACGTCCGACCTGACGAGGTCGCGGCTGACTCGCCTGCCGTGGGACTACCCGTCGTACGGCGTCGACCCGGACGACCAAGACCCCGTCGCGGCGGTTCGGGCATCGATGTCGGTCCCGTTTTACTTCGAGCCATTCCGTTTCCAGGCGCTCGAAACGACGCTGGAGGTGCCGGGGCCTAATGGCGCCTCGTCCACCGTTCGTCTGCCCGCCGGTCCCCACACATGGGTCGACGGCGCACTGTTGGCCAAGTTTCCTATTCACACGTTCGACGTATTCGACGGCGGAGCACCGCAGTGGCCGACCATCGGCATCAAACTTTCCCAGCTACGCCCCGATGCTGTGGCGAGCACCGTGCGCGAATCGGCGCTGGCCATCGCCGTTCGCTGCCTAAAGACGATGATGAACGAATGGGACGCGAACGCCCCTCACGAGTCCACGGCGATGCGAACGATTTTCGTCGACAACCACGGAACCGGCACGATGGACTTTGATCTCACCGAAGAGGATCAGGACCGGTTGTTCTTAAATGGCGTGGAGGCGGCCACGCATTTCGTCATCAACGCCGCCCGAATCGGCGGCGTACCGCGCCGTTGACGCCACGTCGTGTTCGCAACGACGGTCGAGGAACGGTCGGCGCTCGCGCGTCGACTGCGTGCGCGACGAGTGGCGCCACGCTCGTAACCAAGCCACTTCATCCGCTCCGAGCTCGTCTCGACGTCGCCGATGGCTTCGCCAGCAACGACCGGCGGCGAACGGCTGAGGCGACGGCCGACTCGCGAACAGCCCTTATTCGGTGTAGCGGGTTTGTCTTCGGCGTCCGCATCGTCATCGGACCCACGTCGCCACTCACTGAGTCCTGCTCGATTCCAGCGACGGTCGAACGAAGCAACCTCGGCCGTGGATGAAATCAGATCACCGGCGACAGTCCGCCGTCGAGCGCCACACCGACACCCGTCACGTAACTGGCCCGATCCGAGAGCAGGAACGCGGCGAGATCGGCAAACTCACTCGGTCGCCCCACCCGACCCAGCGGCACCTCGTTATCTTGGGCCAGTCTGTCGTAGAACTCCTCGAGCGGCGTCCCCGTAGCGCGAGCTCGCCGAACCCACTGCCCCGACTGCACGAGACCGATCAGAATCGCGTTGACGCGCACGCCGCGCGGACCTACTTCACTCGCAAGTGCCTTGGTCAGCACGAGACCAGCGGCTCGAGAGGCCGCCGTCGGCGTCGAGAGCGCTCCTGGCGCACGAGCCGAGACCGCGAGAACGTTCACGATGGCACCTCGGGACGCTTCGAGATCGTCCAGTATCAGCCGCGAGAATCCGAGCGCGCTAATCACCTTGAGTTCGTAGTCCGCGCGCCAGTCGTCGTCCGTCGAAGCCGCTATCGCCGACGACGCGGAGCGCCCGGCGTTGTTGACCAGCCCATCGATGCGCCCGAAGCGGCTGCGCGCGGCCGTCGCGAATGCCGCGAGATCGCCGGCGCTCGTGACGTCAGCCTGCACGCAGAGGGCCTCGCCGCCGAGGACCGATTGGGCTCGCTCGAGTCGGCTGAGGTCGCGGCCGCAGACCGCCACCGAAGCCCCTTCGTTGCCTAACCGCTGAGCGAGCGCCAGTCCGAGTCCGTCAGTGCCACCGGTGATGAGTACGACGCGTCCAGACAGGTCTAGATCCATGCCCTCAGTGTAGGGAGCGGTGCTACTGCGCCCGCGGCTCGACGGCCGTATCGTCGAGCGACGTCTGGGATGGTTCGGGCAACAGTGCGGTCGTGGCCAACCCGACCAACGCCGCGCCACCGGCGACCGCGAGCATGCCCCGCAGTCCGATGGACGCTTGCAGACGGGGAATGACGAAGACACCCACGAACGCGCCTAACTTGCCGATTCCGGCGGCGAGGCCGTGACCCGTCGTACGCATCTCGACGGGATAGACCTCAGAGGGCAGGACGAAGGTCGTCGTATTCGGGCCAAATTCGGTAAAGAAATAACTGATCCCGAAGATGACGATGAAGGGCGCCACCATGGTCGTGAATCGCGGAACGGCCGCGAGCAGCACGAAGCAACCCGCCATAACCGAGAATCCGATCGTCTGCAACTTGCGATGCCCAATGCGATCAATCCGCGTTACGGCGAAGTAGTAGCCAGGTAGCGCGAATGCGATGAACATAGCGAGCGACAAGAGCAACTTCACCTTGACGGTGGCGTTCGGCGAGACTTCCAGCAGGATGCTTGGTAGTGACAGCGTGTTGCCGTAGTAGGCGTAGTCCAGGAGAAACCAACTGCCGGCCGTACCCACGATCAACATGAGCATGCGTGGATTCGTAAGGAACTGGCGCGGACTCATCAGGTGCGTCTTCGCGACGTCGGCGACGGGTACATCAATCACGCCACCGGAGAAGACGCGCAACTCATCGGCGGCGCGTGCACCCTCTCGTCGTACGTGCGCTTGGTATCGCGGAGACTCGGGCATTCGCGCGCGCAAGTAAATGACGGCGGCCGCTGGAATCGCACCCAGTCCGAGCAGCAGTCGCCACGTCAGATTCTCGGACAAGCCTGACGACAACAGGCCCAGTCCTACGAGGGGTCCAACGATCAACCCCACGGCCTGCATGGCGAACACGAGACCTACGAGACGGCCCCGATCAGTTCGATTCGAGTACTCGCTCATCAGTACCGCCGACACTGGGTAGTCGCCGCCAATCCCAAGGCCGAGTAGGAATCGAGCCGCAATTAGGACGATCACGTTTGGCGCAACGGCGGAAGCCGCGGCGCCGATAATCATGATCAGCGCGACCGTGGTGTACACCGTCTTTCGACCAATCACGTCAGCAATCCGGCCAAAGGCCATCGCGCCAAGGAAGGCGCCGAGTACGGCCGAACCAGATACCCAACTCGTCTCGGTCGTCGACAGCGACCACTGGGTCTGCACGATCGAGGCCACCGTGCCGATGACGAATAGGTCGTAGGCGTCGGTAAAGAAGCCCATACCCGAAATCAGAACTGCTCGATGGTGGAACCGGCTGGTGGGCGCGTCGTCGAGCAACTGGCTAACGGTGCGTTCAACCGACGTCGCTACTGAGATTCCATCATTCCCGGCGTCACTCTGGCCTGCTTCGCGTTCCGTCACAGTCGGGTCAACTATCCGCCATTGGCACGCTCCCGAGTGTCTCGCCGTTACGTGACCACTCGATGTGTCTGTCGTGACCTGTTGGTAACCACTAAGTGAATTTTGGGTTAACGAGATCTCACCCTCGCAGGTGGCTTGATTCGTGGTTCGTGGGCACCGCCGAACGGCTCCGGACGACAAGTGGTCAATCCCGGGCTCGCCGTAGTGAACGACACTCGCGACGATCACCGACCGGACGCGTCAACTTTCAGACGGCGCCGCGTGGCACCGCGGCGACCCGACCTCGGCGACGACGTCGACACGGCGACTCAGTGCATCGCAGTGACCACCACGACCTCAACGCGGAGTCCGTCGAGAACGATCGATCCAGGAGCCGACCGACCGTCGACGGTCGCAGATTGGAATCAGAGATTGAGCTCGAGCTCTTCCAGCACTGCGTGACGATCCTCTTTTGACGGTAGCGCAAAGTATGGATTGCCCTTCGCCCAGTAGATCGTCATCGGAATAAGTCCGAGCGCCATCGCGCCCAGACCCACCCAGAGTGTTGTGGCGTTCAGATTCGGTATGGACTTGATGAACATGGCCACCATGAAGACGGCTCCGACCAGCGGCCACAGGCCCATGAACACGAAGTTCGACAACGACCTGAACAGCTGGCGGCGATAGAGGACCACGACGGCGAAACCAGCGAGCCCGTAGTAGATCGCAATCTGCAAACCGATCGCGTTGATGGCGTCACTCAGAATCGAGCTGATCGAGCCCACGAACTGTGAACCGAGAAAGAGGCCGAGCGACAGCACCGTGACAACCGCAGTGGCAACGATGGGCGTCTGACGACGGCGGTGCACCGTGCCGAGAATCTTGGGCAGCGTATGGTCACGACCCATCGCGAACATCGTGCGAGTCACCTGAATGAGCGTCGTTTCGAGCGTGGCCACGGTCGACAGCACCACCGCGATGACGATGATTTTGCCACCGGTTCCGCGCCACACCGCCTGGCCGAGAACGGCGAGCACGTCCGCCGAGTTATTTTGTATCTGGCTCGACGTCAAGACCAAGTTCGTCGCGACGGTGAAAACCTCGAAGAGCAAGAACACGAAAATGACGCCAATAATGCCGCCAACACCCGGCGTTCGCTTGGCCCCTCGTGTCTCCTCGTTCAGGTTGGCCGTGACGTCCCAGCCCCAGTAGTAAAAGGCCGCTACCAGCGCACCGGCGAAGAAGCCCGCCGAACCGTGGAAGATCGACGGCGCGAACCAGTGCCACGTAAACGTGTTGACGTGATGACCGTGCGCGATCGCCAGCACCATGAACAGCAGCAGGATGACGATCTCGATGGACGACATCACGACCTGCACCGACACCGTGATCGTCACGCCGGCCGCCACGGCGCCGACCATCAATAAGAAGAAGATCGATCCGACGAGCGTGACCGCGCCCACGCTGCTCGCCGCTGAATTAGAGAACAGGCCAAGGATGTTCGCCCCGGCGGGAACCGTGGCGGCGACCATGAAGATGAGCGCCGAAACGACGAGCGCCCACCCCGACAGGTACCCGAGTGCCGGGTGCAGCGCCCGACGAACCCACGAGTAACTGGCGCCGGCGTTGGTCTCATTTCGACCGAGGTAGTTAAAGGCGAACACGATGCCGAACATCGCGATGCCGCAGTAGAGCAATGACGCCGCCCCGCCGAGCTCGACCGCGCCGAAGAGCGCCGCGGTCGACGCCGCGATCGAGTAGCCCGGGGCCACGCCCGCCACCGCCATGATGACCGAATCAAAGAGGCTCAGCGCTCCCGCCCGGAGATGATGCTCCTCGGCGCTCGCCGGAGTGATGACGTTGGCCACGACCACCTCAATTCTGATTTGACGTAAACGGGGCAATGTAGCACGCCGAGCCCAACCGGATACGAATGATCGGCACTGTGGCCCAGTCGGTCTAAACACCGCGGGAACGACCAGTAGCGTGGAGCCGGCAGCTTCGACGGACGAACGACCTAGGAACGAGCATGTACGAGATTCGCCAACACGACGTCGACACGACGGCGCCCGCGATAACCGACGATGAACTCCGACGCCGATGGGCCCAATTCCACGGCAACATTCGTATGGTGTCCGGCAACCGCCTTCGGCGAACCGTTGGTCGCATGCTCGGTGAGGACACCATTCGATACCACGTCGCTCGCTTTTTTGGGCGTCCGATACTCCGAGTCGTTCGAAAAGTACGGGGCACAAAAAAGCCCGAACCGACGTCGAAGGTCGAGATCGACGCCCCGGAGGAGGTCTACTTCCCCATCAACTACCGGCCCCACTTGCTCCCACGACCGGAGCGCTCGATCGACGCACTGCGCTCCGAGGACGTCACGATCGTTCGCGTTGATGAGACGTTAAGCGCCGACGAGGCAATAACGGCGCTGAACAACGCGGTGGGGATCGCTTCGACAACCTGGCTACTCATCGCCGACGTCGCCGACGCGCCGGGCGACGCGCGCCTGGCGAGCGAGGTGCTACTCACTCACGCGACGGCGAACTGCGACGTGGTCTTCGCCGACGAATACGGGCCAACTCCCTACGCACCAACCTTGAAGAGCCCAGCGGTTGGCCCCCACACGTTGCTCAGCTACAACGTCGTCGGTCGACCGGCCCTACTTCGCTTGGCGACGGTGCGGCGGGTCGGTGGATTCTCACGTGAAGCAGGCTGGGCGTACGAGCACGACCTCTACCTGCGACTCAGCGAGCTCGATGCGACGTTTCTCCACGTACCCGCGTTGCTGCTCGGGGGCCGACGCCCGCTAGCGTTCCAT
>JAKBCI010000072.1 GCA_021807965.1 Actinomycetes bacterium | reverse complement strand
TTCGGAGAGGGAGGCGAGCGCCTCCTCGAGAGTGGCGTCGGTTCTAAGGGTGAATGCCATACAACAATGATACCACTGTGGTATCAACAGGCAACTCTCGGTACGTGGTCCTCGTAGGCCCAGCTTGTGGAGCTCGAGATTAGGCACCAAATACTCTCGTCGAACACACCAATGCCGTCGAACCAATCGCCCCACAGAGATTCAAAGTCGCCTGGCGGAAATCACAAAGAGTCGTGTGGCCAGCTCTTATTGCGTCTCCCAAGGTCCACAAAATTTTATCGCGCGAACCTTCGAGGATGGCTACCTTACGGGCCTAGCGTACAAAGACAAACCCAATGCCTGGGCGGCGACAGCTTGCCGGTGATCAAGGGTCAGAATTACTACGTTGTCATCATGTGAGTCAGCTAAGAGTTGCGCCGAGGCGAGGTGCTGAGCATCGAGCGTGCGAATGGAGACCTGAAGAACGAACTGTTGGGTCCTGCTGAACGAATCGGGCGTAATAGAGACGACTCCGATTGGGCCATCATCGGCAGTGTGTTCTCTATACATCACGAGGCACGCCGCCATTTCACGTTCGCCTATGCGACCCTCGGACTTCACTCGCTCCAGTAAACTTGCGAACTCAACGTCTGCCAACACACTGATGACCACCGGATCAGGTCCATCAAAGATGACATCGCTGATCCAACGCCCGTCGGCCTCATCTCCTAGGTGGGCACTCCCAACGGCGCTGGTATCCGCAAAGATGATCATCCTTCATCACGATCGTCGCTCACGGCATCGCTCGCGTAACCAGCGGACGTTTGGATTTCAGTTCCCGGTCTCGTTCCCCGATGTCGAGACGTACCAGTCAGACTTTTGCGTGACATTAGACGGCCGTTAGAGATCGCCGCCACCTTCCATTCGTGGCGCGGAGTGCTCGGTCCCACCCGGACTCCTCCATGGCGAAATAGAACACACCCTGTTACGTGACGAGCAGAGAAGTCCAACCACTGCGAGGAGGGAATCCACTCGACTACCTACCGTGCATCGAACACGCTCTCGCCGGCGATGCCTATCGGCTCAGCGACATTCCGTAACGACTCGGTGTCTCACCTGAGCGAGGTCAAGGTCGTCGA
Organism: Actinomycetes bacterium; assembly: GCA_021807965.1. Next base: position 6,868 of record JAKBCI010000072.1, on the reverse strand, counting down.
ATCCCAGCTAGTCCCTTGCAGAAATTCGGGGCACCCAGATTGGCTGACTCGACCTCAGTACTCCACGCGCAGAACCGAGGCATCTAGGACGGATCCGTCTTTTGCGCTGCGGGTGTAGACCATCAACGTACCGAATCGGTGACTGGGTGCAGCGAAGTGTAGAGCCGCCGAAAACGCACCCATCACACCATTGGAACCGCCCATGGTCGTGCCTGAGGCCAGCGGGGCCTCCGTGTCGTCCTGAAAGAGGGAGTAGTTGACGACCCCCTCAAATGCCGTTGACTCACCCTTCACGGTGAGCGGAGACGCGACGCGTTCCAGTGCGCGCGGGTTGGCGATTGATATTGTTGCGCACGCTGATCCCAGAACCCACCACGTGCCGTCCGACGTGAGTTGTCGGACGAACACGGTCGTCACCGGACCATGGGTGACCGCGATGAGTGGCACCTCACCAGAGCGCGCATCACCCTGCTGAAAGGCGCTGGGCGACGGAGACGTCATGCCTAACACCGAAGTCGCGAAGTCGAGCGCGGCCGCAGTCGGAGTAGTGAAGCGCAGAGAGCTCGACGCGGGTGGCCAGACTGCCGTCCACGACGGATCGGTCGGCGATAGCGTCGTCTCGACGGGCGTGCTGGTCGTGGTGGAAATGGTTCTCTGCCCTCGTAGCTCATAGCCCATCGAGAACGCGACCGCCACGGCCACGACCAGCACGACGACAGTCGGCAACCGACGAAAGCCCACGTTCCCACCGTACGCCACACCGCCAGGTCGGTCCACTCGGGTGACGGTACGGCGAGAACTAGCGTCAGCAACGTGGCCGAGTGTCTCGCGGTAGACGTGTCGAGGGCGGGGTAGCCGGTGAGTCACCTGACGGGATACCTGTATGCCTCGGCCATCGGCGTGCTGGTCGGGTTGGAACGTCAACGCAGTCACCATGGACTCGCCGGCCGGGTCTACGGCGTGCGCACGTTTGCGCTCATTGCTCTCGTTGGATCACTCGCCACCGCCGCCGGCGACGTCGTTGCTGGTGTTGCCTTGGCGGGAGTCATCGCCCTACTCGTCCTGGCGTACCGACGCACGAGCGAGACCGATCCGGGTACCACCACCGAGGTGGCCGCCGTGGCGACGTTCTTGCTCGGTGGGCTGTGCTATCGCGACTCGACGCTGGCGGCCGCGTTGGGCATTGGCGTTGTTGCCTTGCTCATGAATAAAGCCCGGTTGCACCACTTCGTGAGCGACGAGCTCAGCGACGTCGAAGTTGAAGACGCCGTCAAATTTCTTATCGGTGCGTTCGTCATCTTGCCGCTACTGCCCCGACGTGGCGTCGGACCGTACGCCATCCTCAATCCGTCGAGAATCTGGCTGCTCGTCGTCGTATTGACCGGCATCTCCTGGGTTGGCTACATCGCCGTACGCGCTCTCGGACCTCGACGTGGCCCCCTGGCGGCCGGATTCGCCAGCGGCTTCGTGTCGGCCACCGCGGCGACCGCTTCAATGGCGCGCTTGGCCCACGTGCCGTCTCGGTTCCAATCGGCGGTCGCCGGCGCACGGATCGCGAGCGCCGCCACGTACCTCGAACTTGTCATCATCGTGGCCGTCGCTAGTCCAACGCTCTCGGTGCGCCTCGCCCTGCCGGCGCTCGGGGGAACCATTTCACTGGGTCTAGTCTCCTATCTCGGCGTTCGATCCGAAACCACCGATGACGCGCCGCTCACGGACGTGACGAAACGGCGCGTGGTCACACTGACGCCCGCGATTGTCCTCGCCGTCATCCTTACCGGCGCGCTTCTACTGGCTCGCTGGGGCGCATCAGACTTCGGCTCTCGCGGAGCGGTGGCGGCCGTAGCGCTCGCCGGACTCGCCGACGCCCACGGTGGTTCGTTAACGGCGGCGACACTTTTGGCGAAGGGGACACTCGACTTGCGCGGCGCACTGGTCGCCGTTGGCGCAGCGTTGACCGCAAATACGCTCGTCAAATGCGCCATCGCCTTCGTCGCCGGTGGTCGTCAGTTCGGCCGCGGCGTTTCCGTCGGCGTTCTGGAATCGCACGCCATCTTTCTGGCGGGACTCGCCGCGGTATTCGCCTTATCGTGACAACGTCGTGCCGACTTCACATCGGCGTCTCGGCACGACGATCGCCCGAATCATGAGCAGGTTGTCCTGGCCAGCCAGCGCCGTGAGCAGTTCCCTTCGGCACGAGTGCTCCTCGCTACGACACGAACGCTGATCGAACTGAGCCACCTCGCGGCGAACGAGGTCGGTAGCGAAACAGCTACTTCTCGCCAAAGAACCCTTTCCGCGCCCACTGGCGAGCGACCGCGAGCAAGGTCCCGTGCGCGGTCAACGTTGCCCGATCGATCGAGCTAGTTCGCCCAATCGCTCGAGATCCGAAGGCGAACCCAACGCCGTTAACCGGTCGCCGGTTATCATGACCACGTCCCCGGTGGGTTGAATCAGTTCGCGTTTTCGCTCAATGATCGTGATGAGCACGCCTCGCGGCAATCCGGCGTCGCGCAGGGATTGTCCATCCAGAGCCGAACCCGCAGCAACCTCGACGATGAGCGTCTCGCCCGCTCCCCCGACTTCGGCGGCTTGTCGCAACTTCGCTTGCAGCGCACGTCGGTACCCCCGCACGATGTCCGAAATCGAAACGGTGCCGACCACGCGTCGTTGGTCGTCGATGACCGCCGCCCAGGTTTGCGGCGTCACCGTCAGAATCTCGAGCACGACATTCACGCGAGTTGACTCGTACACGGGTGCGAAACTGTCGTCAATACAGTCAACTGCGTGAGTCGTCTCGCCCGACGGTCGGTCGCGCCCCAACGTGTCGAGCGTCGCGACGCCAAGATACATTGCGACGCTATCGATGACTGGTGCGGCGGTGACGTGCGCGGCGAGCAGTTGGTCGATGGCGTCCGACGTAGAGGCGGAGCCTTCGAGAACACAGCGAACGGGTGCCATCGCTTGGGAGACCGGTACGACCGTTAGGAGGGGCAAGCCCGCGAGGATTCGGTGAGCCGGGGACTCCGCGCGGCTCTTAAGTTGACTGCGGTAGATGGTGTCGTCTCCGCGACGTACGATGAGTGTCGCGATGCCGACGGCCACCATTGCGGGGACGATCATCGAGAGTGATCCCGTCATTTCGGCGACCATCAGCATCACGGCGAGCGGTGCTCGCGAGATGCTACCGAAGCACGCCATCATTCCCACAATCACGTACGGCGCTGGATCGTGGCCAAGACTGCCGTTGAGTGGCGCCAGGATTCGCCAGACGCTGGCGCCGACAAACGCCCCAATTACCATGCCCGGGCCAAAGATTCCGCCCGAGCCGCCCGAGCCAATCGAGAGACCGGTGGCCACGATGCGCGCGAACGGCAGTATCAGCACGATCCAGAGTGGAATGCGGAGCAACTGCGTGCCGAGCCCCTGCTGAATCCACCCGTAACCGGTCCCGAGGACCTCGGGGATCACTAGCGCGATACCGCCAACCACCAATCCGCCGATGGCTGGGCGCATCCACCGGGGCACCGCCAGACGCTTGAATAGCGACACCATCGAATAAAAGCCCTTGGCGTAGAGCAAGCCGATGAGACCCCCGAGAATGCCGATGACGGCGAACCAGATCAGCTGGAAGGCGTTCGATAAGTGATAGTTGCGCGCGTAGCCAAAGAGCGGACCGAAGCCCTCCACCGACCCCCACACCGCATACCCGACGATCGACGCAATGAACGCAGGCAACAGTGCCTCTACTTCAAAATCGTCGCGGTACATGATCTCGGTGGCGAGCACCGCGCCGCCGAGCGGTGCTCCGAAAATGGAGCCGATGCCGGAGCCGATGCCGCTCGACACCGCAATTCGTGCGTCCGATGGACTCAAGTCCAAGAGTCGCGCGAGCAGTGAGCCGAAACCGGCACTGATCTGACCCGTTGGTCCCTCGCGTCCGCCCGAGCCACCCGAGCCAATGGTGAGCGCCGAGGCCACAATCTTCACGACCACCGTGCGGAATCGGATGCCCCGAGGATTGTGGTGCACCGCGGCGATTGCCGCGTCGGTGCCGTGGCCCTCGGCGTCGGGAGCAATGGTGAAAACGAGAATCGCTCCCGCCAGTGCGCCCGCGCAGGCGACGACCGGAATCGCCCACGGTCGAGTGAAGCCAGCGCTGGCGACGCGGTACCCCTCGCCGATCGGAGACGGCTCGGTGTAACCCGCGAGAACGTGAAGAAAGAACCAGCTGGCGAACTGGAGCGTCTGGTAAAAGACGATCGCGCCGAGACCGGCGATTACGCCGATCAATGCGCCAAGCAGCAGCCACTTGCGCCCGTAGCTGGCGGTGCCGATCCAGACGGAGGCGCGCGACTGGACATCACCGAAGGCGGTGCGCCGATGCGGACTGGCTCCCGACAATTTCGACGGCATCAAATCTCCCATCCCGTCGGCCAGTCGCCTTCGGGCACCTCGCCCGCCGCTGCGGCGAAACTTCGCAAGACTCGAACGAACGTTTCTTGATCGTCGGGGCTGATTCCGGTAACGATCCGCGAGATCTCGCGGCGGCGAGTGAGCGTCACCGCGTCCACAATCGCACGACCAGCCGCACTGAGCGAAATGCGCACGTTGCGACGATCATCACGACGCGTACGCCGCAGAATCAGTCTTTTGCGTACCAAGCGATCACACATTCGCGATGCGGTGGCGGGTGTGACGCCGACGGCTTGCGCGAGGTCCGAGAGTCGCTGCGGGCCTCGTGACGCCAGGATGACGAGGGTTCGATACTGCGTCATCGTGACTTCGTCGCCCACGTCTGAAAGGGAGCGAACCGCCACGGCCACGAGTGCTCGACTCGCCGAAATGATGGCGTCAACGAATGACTCCGTCGTTCGGCGGCTACCTTCAATTATTTGCATACACTAATTATTACATCTACCAACCACTAGCCTGAGCCACGTCACCCGACTCACGAGTTCACGAGGAGTCCAGGATCTAACGGCGAACAAACGCCGGTGAACGTTTGGTTCACGACCGGGGATTCTCTGCACTCGTTCGGGCCGGTAACGCAAGGATGTAGCGCTACGACGTTGCCTCTTCCGCGTTGCGCGACTACGCCGACTGACATGAACAGCGAGTCCGGTTACGTCGATGGCGTAAGCGGCGCCGATCGCACGCGTTTCGCCGGCCCAAGACTGCATAGTCACGGCCGGACAGCGCATCGGTCACCGTGACTTGACGGGAAGTTCGCCACGGCGGCCACGGTCAGTCTTGGGATGTGGTGGGTCCTGCGATTTTTACCACTCACACGTTCCGGCGAGCGTGGGTACCTACGGACGGTCACCGACGCTGCTTCGACACCAGGCTTCGATACTTTGGACGTGGCTTGCGATCAGGTTTCACCGCCCCCCAGAACACCTCAGCACCACCACGAGGCTGGTCCACCGTGGTGGATTATCGATGTCGTCGCCCCAACTTCAGCGGTCCCTTCGTCACTTCGCTATCGAGACGTGTCGGCGGCGAATGATCAACGTGAGTCTCTAGGGTCTACGTCGGTCTTTTGCCCGGGCCGCGAGTTCGAGACGCCGCGATCGCTGGTCAGCGCCCTTCACATACCTCGTCGCGACGTTTAGCCGGGTTGGTTCGTGACTCGCTGGTAGGCCCTAACGTGGTCTCCGGCGACGAATCCGGCTCCCGTGGCTGACCCCGGCGAGAAGTCCGGTCGGGCTGGCCAGATTTTCGGCCGCGTAGGATCCGTAATGACACGACACTGCACGGCTGGCTGCGAAGGTGTAACAACGCCTACGGCCAGCGCACTGACGTTCGGTTTGCAACTATGCCTCGGCCGTAGGAAGCTCGGAGACCTCGGCGCTCTCAGCGCTGTGCTCCTCCCCCTCTTTCTCCAACGGATGAAAGTGGAAATAGGTCAGGGCGCTGGCGGACAACACTGCGAAGACGACAAACGCCACAATGATGGGCACCAGTCCAACGTGGTGCAGTTCACTGTTACTCCCGCTTCCCGGAGTGAGTAGAACGGCGACAAAGCCGATCACGCCAGCCCCGCTAATGGCGAGCCAGATCGTCTGGTTCCACTTGGCGACGTGACGACCGGGAAGGAACGGGAGGGGGAACATGCCAAAGGCCAGGCTCGCGAAGCCCGCTAAGAACACGACGTTGAGCGCCGGGTCAAGGATAAGCACGAACGGCGATGGTGATGCGGACGTTGCCGCGTGGAAAACAGGAATGGTGAGGAAGAAGGCCGCCGAGCTCACGATTAAAACACAGAGCGAGCCGAGCGCGTGGAGCCTGCCGCGATCTTCATCGTTATGTTCGGGAACCACCAAGAAGGTGGCAATGAGTCCGTAGCAGTAACCCGGTGATAGTCCCACCGCTCGTGACGCCGCAACGCAGGCGATAGCGATCACCAATCCACCCAACAGCACTTGAAGGTGCACGTCGCGATGGCCCCGAAGCGCGGAGATCACCGTGGGAACTTGACCGACGACTGAGACGACGCCAATACCGATGCACTGGCCCAGGAAGAGCCAGAGCCCCGTCCGATCGAAGCCAAACCCCGGATCAAGAAACGAATTGATCAGTCCACCGAACGCCGCGAACGCCAAGAAGACGCCGGCACCCCCAAGGAGACGGCGAGTCATCGAGTGGGTGCCTCCGCGCGATGCGAAGAGTCGCGGGAACTTCTGCCGAAGTGGTTTGCTGAAGCGTTCGCGATTCTCCTCGTACGTTCGGTCCAGCCACTCGCTCGGGAAGCCGGCCCCAATGATTCGACTGAGAAGAAGCATCAAAATACCAATGGCTCCGGCCCCGGGGAGGCTCCGGCCCAGTTGTCCGAGTGTCGGCATCGCCACGCTGAACTCAGAGAGGT
>JAKBCI010000071.1 GCA_021807965.1 Actinomycetes bacterium | reverse complement strand
AGGTTGAGCGATGCGAGCGAGACGTCGGCCCCCCAGGTCGCGTGATCGAAGCCACCGCTGACGTAGGGGTCGAGCGCCTCTTCGCTCGCGTGCCCGCCGGGTCCGTGCCCGCAGTCGTGGCCGAGGGCAATGGCCTCGGTCAACGCAACGTTCAGCCCGAGCGGTCGTGCGATGCCGACCGCGACCTGGGCGACCTCGAGGGCGTGGGTGAGCCGCGTGCGCATGTGGTCCTCGGGAAAGACGAAGACCTGGGTCTTGCCGGCCAGGCGGCGAAAGGCGTTCGCGTGCAATATTCGGTCGCGGTCACGTTCGAAGCACGTGCGAAATCGGTCGGGCTCTTCGGGACGGGCTCGGTTGCCGGCGCCGACCACGTGGGTCGCGCCCGCGACGAGCCGGTCGCCGCGGGCGTCGCGATCGATGAGTGAGCCCGGCTCGAGGCGCACGACCGAGTTTGCGTGCGCGAGCGTCGGCTCGTCGGGCGATCCGCGAAAGCCGTCCATGGTTGTTGCCCACTGGTGGTGTCGCGCAGATGGGATGTCGGGCATAGCCCATTGTGGCCCAAGCCCGTAACATGGTGGTAACGACGGAGGAACCATGGACATCAAGATTGGCATCGTGCAGTCGATGCGCGAGCTCGAGGTCGAGCTGCCCGACGACGCCGACCGTGACCAGATCACGACCTTGGTCGAGTCGGCGCTCGAGGGCGACCAGGTGCTCTGGCTGACCGACCGCAAGGGCCGACGTCTCGGGGTTCCCGCGGCTCGCATCGCCTACGTCGAGTTTGGCACGCCGGTCGATCGCGTGGTGGGCTTCGGCGCCAGCTGACGTGCTCGACTACCACCTGCACCTATGGCCACACGAGGAGTCGTCCGTCTGGTACCGACTCGACCAGATCGCCGACTACTGCGATCGCGCCGCGCAGGCGGGCGTGAGCGAGCTCGCCCTCACCGAGCACTCGAACCGGTTCGTCGACGTGATGGCACTGGTCGGGCCGTTCTGGGAACGCTTCGGTCACGAGCCCACGAGCCGCGTGATGGCCGACTACATGGCCTTCACGGCGCGCAACTCGCTTGACGCGTACGTGACCCTCGCCCAGCGAGCCCAGGACGAGGGCCTGCCCGTCAAGATCGGTCTCGAGGTTGACTACTACCGTGACCAGATGGACGTGGTGAGTGAGCTCCTCGCCCAGTACCCCTTTGACGTCCTGATTGGCTCGGTCCACTGGCTCGGTAGCTGGGAGTTCGACGACACCGACAGTCCCGTGCCCATGGAAGAGTGGACCCGGCGCGACGTCGACCAGTGCTGGGCCGACTACACGGTCGCCCTCGAGGAGCTGGCGTCGTCGCACGCCGTCGACGTGCTCGCCCACCCGGACCTGATCAAGGTCGCGGGGTACCTGGCGAGCAATCCGGCGGACTATTGGGACGCGATGGCCGACGCCGCCGCCGCGGCCGACGTCTCGGTCGAGTGCAGTTCGGCCGGCTGGGTGAAGCCCATAGGCGAGCAGTATCCGGCCGAGGGATTCCTCGACCGCCTGGTGGCGCGCGGCGTGACCTTCACGACCGCGAGCGACGCCCACCGGCTCGAGCGCGTGGGCGAGCGGGTCGAGGAACTCGCGAACATGCTCGAAGTGCGCGGGGTGACCACGCTCGCCGCCTACACCCGCCGCCAGCGGGTGAGCGTCCCGCTCCGCGGTCGCTGATGGCGACCCTCGCCGAGCTGGCCGCTTCTCGAACCGCCCTCGGTGAGCCGGCAATTGATCACCTGCTTCGTCTCACGGCGTCGTGGTCGCTGCTCGCCGACCTCTCCTTCTCCGACATGGTGCTGATGGCACCGGTCGCCAACGACGAGCCGGGGGCCTACGTCGTGCTCGGCCAGATACGTCCGAACAATCGATCGACGATGCTGAACGACGACCTAGTCGGCACGGTCCACGCCGCGCGCGAGTGGCCCTTCGTCGCGAGCGCGCTGGCCCGGGGCGAGCGCGTCGTCGCCGACACGCGCCTCAGCTTCGTCGACGAGCCGGTACTCGTCTGGGCCATACCAGTGCGCTTCGCCGACCGGGTGATCGCCGTGCTCGTTCGGCTCCAGGGCCCGCTGCGCGGGCCGTCGTCGCTGTACGAACAGGCCTACCTGGGGATCTTCGTGCGGCTCTGCGACATGGTGGGCGGCGCCACGTTCCCGTTTCGCGAGGAAGAGGTGGCCGGACCGGGGATGCCGCGCGTCGGCGACGGCATCATCTTGCTCGAGGGCGATGGCCGCATCGAGTTCGCGACGCCCAACGCCACCAACGCCCTGCACCGGCTCGGCATCTACAGCGCCGTCGAGGGCTTCACGCTCGCCGAGCTCGGCCACCGCGTTCGCGCGGTCGAGCGGGCGCTCGCGTTCGCCCTACCGACCATGGAAGAGGTCGACCGCGGCCACGACGTCGCGATCCTCTTCCACTGCGTACCGCTCGTCGCCGACGAGCGCGTGACCGGGGTAGTCGTGTTGCTGCGCGACGTGTCGGACCTGCGCCAGCTCAATCGAGTGGTCCTGCACAAGGAGGCCGCGGTGCGCGAGGTGCACCACCGGGTCAAGAACAACCTGCAGACGATCTCCTCGCTGCTGCGCCTGCAGGCCCGGCGCAGCGACGAGGCCGAGACGCGCACCGCACTGCTCGAGGCCGAGCGGCGGGTGCGCTCGATCGCCGTGGTGCACGAGGTGCTTTCGCGCGAGCCCGGCGAGGACGTGGTCTTCGACGAGATCGTGCGCTCGCTCGTCTTGCTCGTGGAGGACACCGTGCTGGCACTGCACCCGGTCGAGATCGTCGTGAACGGCGACCTCGGGGTCCTGGCGACCGACGTGGCCACCCCCCTCGCCGTCGCGCTGGCCGAACTGCTCACCAACGCCGTCGAGCACGCCTTCACCGAGTTCGGTGGCGCGCTCAACCAGCACGTCGGGATCGTGACGCTCAATCTCTATCGGCGCGGCAGCGAGGCCGTCGCCGAGATCCGCGACAACGGACGGGGGCTCGGCGAGGACTTCTCGCTCGAGGTGCCCACGAGCCTCGGGCTCTCGATTGTGCGCGACCTCATCAGGGCGCAGCTCCACGGCACGATCGAGATGACCACGATTCCCTACGCCAGTGGCGGCGGCACGTTCGTGCGCGTCGTCATTCCGCTGCCGTCGCGCCGCTGAGCGCGACGCCCGCGGGCGTCGGTCGATAGTCTTCCGGTATGGCTCTCGACGAGCTCTTCAGTGTGATTGTGGCCGACGGACCGCAGTTGCGCGACGGATCGGCGCGGGCGCTGCTGCTCGGCGCCGCGATCCGCCGGCTCATTGACGGGGATGAGGCCTCGATTCGAGTGCTCGACCTCAGCAACGAGATCGCGATGAGCCCGAGCGTGATCTACTCGAACTTCGGCTCGCGCCAAGGCCTCATCGACGCCGCCTACCTCGAGATCTATCGCAGCGTCACCGCGGCGTCCTACCGCATCATCGATGACGTCGCCGCGAGCCCGGACACGAATTCGCTCGCCACGCGGTGGTCACCGGCTTCCGACGGCGAGGATCATCGCCAACGCCAGAGCATGCGACGCCGCGTGCGCTTGCGCGTGCTCGCGGCGGCGCTGACTCGGCGCCGACTCCTGCGTGACGTCACGCGCGAGCGCGAGTCGTACCAGGGCGCGCTGACGTCGCTCTTCGCCGACCTGCAGCGTCGCGGCGTCTTAGTCGCCACCCTCAGTGCGAAACAGCTGGCCGTGGTGCACGAGGGCTTAGACCTCGTGCGCGCGATCGACGAGACGATGCCCTCGCCGCTCTCGGCGGACGAGTGGAACGAGGTGAAGCGCGTCTTGTTCGAGGTGAACGCGAAGCCCTGATCAGTGGGTGACGTTGCGTCGCCGGGCGGCGAGCCACTGCTTGCGCAGCTTGCGCCGCTCGTCCTCGGTGGTGCCGCCCCAGACGCCAGACTCTTGGTTGGTCGCGAGCGCGAACTCCAGGCAGGCCTTCTGGGCGTCGCACTTGTCGCAGACCCGCTTGGCCGACTCGATCTGGTCGGTGGCCATGCCGGTCGTGCCGACGGGGAAGAAGAGTTCGGGTTCGGTGTCACGACAGGCGGCCTGGGAGCGCCAGTCCGCGTCGTCCCACGCGTGGGTACGGTTCCACATCAACGACATCGCAGGTTCCTTCACTGGGGACCCGTGGTAAAGGGGGGACACGGGGCCGAGGAGCAATTTTAGATGACGGATCCCCAAAAAACAAGGGTGGGCGACGATATCACACGTAATAAGCGTGTAAAAGTTGGTCTCGGCGACGGCTCGACTGGCAGACTACGGCAGTGACTGCCATCTTCGCGCATCGCGGACTTCACTCGACGCACCGCGAGAACACCGTCGAGGCCTTTCGGGCGGCGATCGGCGTCGGGGTCGACGGCGTCGAGCTCGACGTGCGACGCTGTCGCGACGGCGAGCTGGTGGTGCACCACGACCCGCGCATCGACGGTCGCGCCATCGCGGAACTTCGCCGCGGCGACCTGCCGCGGTACGTGCCGTCCCTCGAGACGGCCCTGGACGCCTGTGCGGGCGCGCGAGTGAACGTCGAGGTGAAGAACCTGCGCGACGGCGAGGAGGCGAGTTACGACCCGACCGGCGACTTCGCGCGCGCCGTGGTCGAAGCCGTCGGGGCCGCGCGACGCTCGAGCGAGGTCATCTACTCGAGTTTTGACTTCGCCACCTGCGTAGCGCTCGCGACCGCCGGCCCGTCGCCGGTCGGCTGGCTGCTCGATGTCGACGTTGACCCGACGGCGGCGGTTGACCGGGCGAGCGGCGCCGCCCTCGCCGCCCTCAATCCGTACGTGGGCGTGGTCGACGGGCCACTCGTCGCGCGAGCGCGGGCGGCGGGACTCGGGCTCAACGTCTGGACGGTCAACGCGCCCGCCGACCTCGCCTCGATGTTCGAGCTGGCGGTCGACGTCGTCATCACCGACGACCCGGTGCTCGCGCTGGCGCTACGACCGCGGTCCTGACGGACCCCGTTGGGCGATGGCCTAGATTAGGTTCCATGAACGTTGTCGTGTGTGTCAAGCAGATCCCCGATCCGGCCGCGCCCCAGTCGCTCGACGCGGCTCACAACCTGAACCGCTCGGGCAAGCTCATCTTGGACGAAGCCGATACCTACGGGGTGGAGATGGCTCTGCAGCTGGTCGACAAGGCCGGCGGCGGCGAGGTTACCGTCGTCTCGATGGGTTCGGCCGCCGACGTCGCCGGACTGCGCAACGCGCTCGCGATGGGTGCGGCCAAGGCCATCATCGTCAGTGACGACGCCCTGCGCGGAACCGACGCACTCGGCACCGCCAAGGTGCTCGCCGCGGCGATCCGGCGCGTGGAGCCCGATCTGGTGCTCGCCGCGACCGAGTCGTCGGACGGCTACACCGGCACGACCCCGGTCCAGGTGGCCGAGCTCCTCGACCTGCCGTCGATCACCTTCGCGAAGTCGGTCACGGTGGACGGCGCCACGGTCACCGTGCAGCGCCAGACCGAGGCTGGCTACGACGAGGTGACGGCCCCACTGCCGGCCGTGGTGAGCGTCACCGCCGGCGTGGTCGAGCCGCGCTACGCCTCGTTCAAGGGGATCATGGCCGCCAAGTCCAAGCCGGTCGAGGTGCTGAGCGTCGCCGACCTCGGCCTGGCCGGCCAGGTCGGTCCCGCTGGCGCGCGCCAGGTGATCACGTCGGTTGAAGCGGCCGAGGCTCGCCAGGCCGGTGAGAAGTACGTCGACGACGGCGACGGCGCCGCGAAGATTGTCGCCTTCCTCGAATCCATCAAAGTCCTCTAGGAGAGTCATGGCTATAGCAAACATCTGGGTCGTCGCCGAGCCCGCCAACGGCTCGCTGAGCGCCACGTCACTCGAGCTGCTCAGTCACGCGCGAACGCTCGCCGCGTCGGTGTCGGCGATCACGTGGGGTGGCGGCGACTACGCCGCCCAGGCGGGCGAGTACGGCGCGAGCATGCTCTACGACGTTGGCGACCTCGCCGGAAGCCTGCCCGGCGCGCCCGTCGCCCGAGCGATCGCCGGTCTCGTCGGCTCCGGTGGGCCGGACGCCATTCTCCTCCCGGCGAGCTACGACGGCCGTGACATCGCGGCGCGGCTCTCTGCTCGCTTGGACCGTCCGGTGCTGACCAACGTGTCGGGACTCGTCGACGAGGACGGCCTGGTCACCGAGCACCAGGTATTCGGTGGCACCCAAGTCGTGCGGGCCCGCTTCACCGGCGACGGGCCCGGCCTCGTCGTGGTGCGTGCGAAGTCCTTTGTGTCCGAGCCCGCGGGTGGTCCGGCCGCGAGTGTGGTCGCGGCCCCCGTCGGCGAGACCGGTCGTACCGCGTCGGCGCGAATCACGGCCTCGCACGTCGAAGAGCGCGTCGGCCCCAAGCTCGAAGAGGCGCCGGTCGTAGTCTCGGGCGGGCGCGGACTCGGCGAGGCCGGACAGTACGCCCTGATCGAAGAGGCGGCCCGGCTGCTCAACGGAGCCGCCGGCGCCAGTCGAGCCATCGTCGACGCGGGCTGGGTGCCGTACTCGCACCAGGTCGGCCAGACCGGCAAGACGGTCAAGCCAACGGTCTACATTGCGTGCGGCATCTCGGGGGCGACCCAGCACATGGTGGGCATGAAGGGTTCCAAGAACATCGTCGCGATCAACAAGGACCCCGACGCGCCGATCTTCCAAATAGCGGACCTCGGGATAGTCGGCGACGTCCGCTCGGTACTTCCCTCCCTGATCGAAGCCCTAAAGGCCCGCTCGTCGTAAGCCGGATGGCCCGGGTCCTGGTTGGACGCGCCCGTGGGTCAACGTAGGCTGCGTGGTCGTGGGGACAGGCGAAGTGGACCGATCGGCGAGTCGGCGCTGGCTGATTCTGGTGGTCCTCGGCATCACCCAGCTGATGGTCGCTCTGGACGCGACGGTCATTAACATCGCGTTGCCGCGCGCCCAGGCCGCGCTGCACTTCAGCGCGGCCGATCGCCAGTGGCCCATCACGGCGTACGCCCTCGCCTTCGGTTCGCTGCTCTTGCTCGGGGGTCGTCTCGGCGACCTGTGGGGACGGCGAACGGCCCTGGTGGTGGGACTGGTCGGCTTCGCGGGAGCGAGCGCCGTCGGCGGCGCGGCTACGTCCTTCGCGACGCTGGTGGGCGCTCGAGCCGTTCAGGGCGTCTTCGGCGCGCTTCTTGCGCCGGCGGCTCTCGCCGCGCTGACCACCACCTTCACCAATCAGCACGAGCGGGCCCGCGCCTTTTCGATCTACGGGGCGCTCGCCGGCTCGGGGGCCGCGATTGGCCTCATACTGGGCGGCGCGCTGACCCAGTGGGCGTCGTGGCGGTGGTGCCTCTTCATCAACCTCATCTTCGCCGCCGTGGCGATAACCGGCGTGATCCCGCTGATCGACTCGAACCGCCGCGAGCACCACTCGCACCTCGACGTCGTGGGCACGGTGCTCGCGAGCGCGGGGCTCTTCGCGGTCGTCTACGGCCTCGCGAACGCGGTCACCGCGAGCTGGGGGGACGCCCTCACGTGGGCAAGCCTGCTCGCGGGGCTGGTCCTGCTGGCGGCCTTCGTCGCCTGGCAGCGCCGCAGCCGCCACCCGTTGCTGCCCTTGCGCATCGTGCTCGAGCGGACCCGGGGCGGCTCGTTCGTGGCGCTCTTCATCACCGCAATCGGGATCTTTGGGGTCTCGCTCTTTCTCGCGTACTACCTGCAGAACTCGCTCGGGTACTCGCCGCTTCGCACGGGGATCGCCTTCTTGCCCATGGTGGCGGCGCTCGCCATCTCGGCGACCCTGGCCAGCGCTCGGCTGCTCGCCATCTCGGGACCCCGGCCGCTGGTGCCGGCCGGGATGCTCCTGAGCGCCCTCGGCATGATCCTCTTCACCCGTCTACCCGTGCAAGCTAACTACTTCGAGAACGTGCTGCCCGGTCTGGTCGTGCTCGGCCTCGGCCTCGGCCTCATCTTCGCGCCCGCCACCGCCTCGGCGACGGCCGCCGTTGG
>JAKBCI010000070.1 GCA_021807965.1 Actinomycetes bacterium | reverse complement strand
GGCTGGCGTTCGACCGCGGACGATCGGCTAGTCGGCGCTCGCGCTGGGCGTCGACGTTGCCGTGCTTGAGCGGCTGTCGTTCTTGTAAAATCCGCTGCCCTTGAAGACGATGCCCACGGCCGAGAAGACCTTGCGCAGCTCGCCCCCGCAGAGTTCGCACGTTGTGAGCGCCGGGTCCGAGAATCGCTGGACGGCCTCGACCCGCTCATGACACGCTTGGCACTCGTATTCGTAGGTTGGCATACGTCGGTACTCCCGCAGACGAGATAACCGATCCAGTGTACCGGAGGCGTCGCGGGTCTCAGCCGTGGCTCGGTAGCATTGCGCCGTGGACGACTTCCACCAACTCCGACGAACGCCCCACGACGGGACATTCCCGCGCGAAATCGGGCCAACCGAAGTGATGGCGAGACGCGCGTTGGCGCGTTGTCGCATCAACATGCTTGCGACCACAACCTCGGCGGTCGCGGCCAACGCCGTCAACAAGGGCGACGTGCTGGCCACGGCGCGAGTGGCCGGTATCCAGGCCGCCAAACAGGCGGCGACGCTGCTGCCCATGTGCCACCCCGTCCTCGTCGGCAACGTCTACGTGAATTTCACGATCGCCGACGCGCACATTGACGTCGAGGTGAGTGTTGACACCATCGACCGAACGGGCGTCGAAATGGAGGCTCTGGCCGCCGTGACGATGGCCGCGCTGACCGTCTATGACATGTGCAAGTCGATCGACCGCACGATGACCATCGAAGCCGTTGCCCTGTGGGAGAAGTCGGGCGGTCGAGCCGGTGTGTGGCGCCGCGACGACGAGCCGTCTCGGTCGTGACGGACTTGCCCGTCGGTTGCCCGGCGATCACGAGGATCCAACGATGATTCGAAACGCGGTCGAAGAGAGTCGCGAGCGTCTGGTCGCGCTGGCGCTGCTGCTGCAGAGTGCCACCCAGCAACGTCCGCTGACCCAAGAGACCATCGTGTCAGAGCTCCTGATCGACGAGTATCCCGTGAAGTCGAGCGGCCCGCGCAAGGTTCGCGCCTACCAGGGCGGCGACGTCGCCACCCGGCAGAAGTTCGAACGCGACAAGGCGAAGATTCGCGAGCTGGGCATGCAGATCGAGACGGTCGTGCTCGGTGACGGCAGCGTCGGTTACTGGGTCGAGTCCGATGCGATGTACGCACCGCCACTCGCGCTGACCGAAGCCGAGCAGCGCGTGGTTCGACTCGCGTTGCGCCTCTGTGGTTTCGGTCGCTCCGGCGCATTCAGCCTCTTTGACGAGGGTCCCGCGCCCGACACCGGGCTCGAGTTCTCGAACTACTACAACCCCGTGTTGCGGGCCTTGCGTCTGGGCCGCGTCCTTGCCTTTGACTACCAGTCCTCGGCCAACAAGTTACGGGTGGTTGAGCCGCTCGCGCTTCGCGTGATCAACGGTGCCACCTACCTCGTCGCCCGGGTTCGCGGCACCGCCGAGGTCAAGGGCTACCGAATGACTCGCATCACCTCGATGCCCGTGGTGCGTTCCGAGTCCTTCGAGTCCGATGACGCCATTCGCGCGGTTGCGGCCGCGTGGCGCCCCGAGTACTCGCGCACCCTCAAGCCCGTCGACGTGGTGGTCGTGACCTCGGCGGACTACGCCTCACTACTCACGCGTGAGTACCCGAGCGCTATCGCCGCGACCAAGAAGGGCGGGCTGCGCGAAGTAGGGCTCTCGTTCGACAACTTGCGCGAGGCGCTGCGCTTCGTGGTGAACGCCGGCGCTCGGGTGCGATTGGTGAGCCCCAAGATCCTGAAGGTCGAATTGGCGACGTGGCTCGGTGGCGTGAATCGGGGCGCCGTGCCGGCACTCGACGGGGTGAGGTTCGACCCGGTCACGACCACTGACGCGCTCGGTCAAGCCCTGCAGTTGCTGCACGCCGTGCACCTCAGCGGCGACGGGCTGCGCATCAGCGAACTGTCGAGGCGTTTCGACCTCCCAGCGGACGTGGTCCGACACGTGATGGACCGACTGGTGTCCTTCGAGCCGCTGCACGGACGGTACGGCTTCCCGGCCCACGTGATCAAGGAGTGCGACGACTGGGAGAATGAGGCCGAGGACGACTCGCTCTACCGGGCCGAGTATGGCGTCGAAACTGACGCGGCCGACTTGGCGACCCTGACCTGGCGCGAGTTGTTCGAACTGAACATCGCCCTGCGAGAGGCGTCGCGTATCTATGACGCCCCGGAGGTGCACTCGGCGATCGAGAAGATCGAGTCGGCGATCGGGTCCCAAGTTCGCGTCGAAAACACGAATTCCGAGCAGTTGCTCGACGTCGTGCGCGGCGCCATCGAGTCGGGCGAGCGGATCAAGATCCACTACACGCCCGCGACCGCGGACGAGTCCCAGGAGCGCACCATCGAACCGCGTGAGATCCGCGTACTCAACGGCCACGCCTACGTCCGTGCGTTCTGCCTGACGCGAGGGGCGTGGCGGACGTTCCGCGTCGATCGAATCAATGACGTCGTGGCCAAGTCGCCAGCCGACGAACCACGCGCCGCCGACCCGGTGCCGAACTGGCTCACGGCCGTTGGCGAGTCGGGCAGCGACGTCGTGGTCGTGGTCGAGGCGTCGTCGCGTTGGATCTTCGAGCCCCTGCCGAACGCCCAATGGCGCGCGCTCGACGACGGACGTCACGCGGTGCGGTTCCGGGTTGCAGATCGGACGTTCCTCGACCACCTCATGGTCCAGGCCGGACCGGGCGCGGTCGTCGCGACACCCGAATTCGCCGACGCCGGTCGCGATCTCGCCCGCCAGATACGAGCTTTGCTGTCGTAGCGACCGTTGGGCCGCGGAGGTCCACGATGATTCACGTCTTCGTACGTCGGTCGACCGACGTTGACTACTTGGTACAGGATCGCGGCGACGAACTGGCCGGCGTTCGCCGCGGCGACGCGGGCTGGTGGCTCCGAGGCAACGGAGACGCCCAGTCGAGCCTCGACGTGGCGAGCGTGTTGCAGACGAGTGCACGGGCCAGCGTCGTTGGCTATGACATCGTCGTGGCGGCGCCCCGCCCGCTCTCGATTCTCGTCGCCCTGGACGAGTCGAGCGCGGCCGACGTCGTCAGCGCCCATCGTGAGGGGGTCCTCGCTGCGCTGAACTACCTCGAGGACCGCGCGCTCGTGGTTCGCCATCGTTTCGATGACGGGGCGTACCTTCGCCCCGCCCGCTGGGACCGAGTCGTCGGATTCACCCACGGAATCAATCGCGCGGGCGAACCGCACGTGCACGACCACGTCCTCGTCGGCGCTCGTCCCAACAACGAGTCGACGGTCGCTGATTCGCGTTCGCTGTTCGCTCACCTGCCCGCAGCTGACGCGATCTATCGGGCGACCTTGCGCTGGGCGGTCAATCAGCGAACGTCGCACACCGCGTGGCGCAACTTCGCCGGCGTCGAGGGTGTGTCGGGCCTGGATGAGGGCTACCGGGCCATTTGGGGTGGCCACGCCGGCGATCGCGGTGCGAAGGGTACGTGGTCTCGCGACCAGGTGGTGGCGCGATGGCACGCGCACCTGGGCCAATTCGAGCCGATCAGCGCGCCGGTGGAGCCACCTCGTCGTAGCTTCGACGCCCACGGGTATGCGGCGGCCTTCGAGGGGGCGACTCGAATTACGCGCCGGGATCTCGTTCGGGCGTTCGCCGACGCGTCGACCTTCGGGGCCGAGGCGTCCGTGGTCGGAGCGGCAATCGACGCCGTGCACCCACACCTGCGCACCGCGCACGGTCTCGACGAGCGGCCGTTGCGTCTCGTCCAGGCCCGCCGCCTGGTTCCCGAGCTGAGTCGGACACTCGCCCACGAGCGCGCCGCAATCGACGAGGACCGCTACCTGGACCGGGCGAGTATCTCGGGACTTCGCGAATCGCGAAATCGCTCGGAGCGGTGAGCCGGGGTGAGGGCGATCCATCGCATCGAATTGTCACTGTCTATGCCAAGCGCCCAGCCAGGTCGCCCAGTGGCCAAGTCGCCAATGGTGGCTCGGTCGCGTTCGACCCAGCTCGTCGCGTAGGTGGTGTTTCGCCGCCGGCCCCGGTGGATCGACGTCGTGGGCACCAGCGTGCGGCCCGCGAGACGTTGCAGCAGCTCGAGGGTTTGGCGGTCGGCGATGCCGGGCAGGACGACGGTCGTTGGGAACAGTGAGACGAACCCATCGGCAATCGCGCCCCATCGGGCGCGAGCTTGGCTCAAGTCTTGGAGACACGCGAGCGTCAAGACTCCTTGCCCACCGCCTTCGGAGACGATGCCGGCGAGCCGCGGCAGCGGCGCGACGTTCGCCAACTCGTCGAGCGCCAAGAGCAACCTCGCGCCGTCGGCGTGCCTGTCGTAGGTCGCATGAACGATCTGTTCGATCAGTCCGACAATGAGCGGTGTGGACACCGCTTGGAATCGACTTGGCGACACGATGTGTAGTTGATGAGGGGCGCGAAGAAACTCGTCGACGTCGAGCGGTGCGCCGCGGGCAGCGGCGCGAGCCGCGTCAGTGCGCAGACCGGCGAAGAGGCCCGATGCCGTTGACCAGATTCCTGATCGTTCTCGCTCGTCGGTCTCCATGATTCCCTGCAGCAATGCGACCGAAGCGTGGCCATCGCCGTAGCGATCACGCAACGTGGCCAGCGCGTCGTCACCGTGGCGCTGATCTATCGCGGTCGCGAGCTGGCCGAGTGAATCACCGCGAAGCGCCGTCGCGTGAATTAGCGGGGCGACCAGGGAGAAAGCCCGTTCGGTCCAGTGATCATCGCTCCGCTCGCTGTGCGATCGTCTCGCGACGTCGACGAGAGAACGCGTGGCGAGCACGGCGCCGTCCCAGTCATGCGATTGGTTGACGGGCGAGTAGCCGATGCGCGTCACACCTCGAGGCGTTGGCACCGTGCCTGACGGATCGAAGAGCAACGTTGCGCCGTCGCTTCGACGGTTGGCCATCGCGGTCACCACGTCGGACTTAGTCGACGTGACAACGACCGAGCGAGTCGTGAGCAAGAGATTCGGAATGATGATCGATGACGTCTTGCCACTGCGGCTCGGACCGATCACCAACGTCGATCGTTCGTCACCACTCGTCGCGTCGCCGTGTTGAGTTCGTCCGAGATAGATGGTGGCGCTCGAAGTCACAAAAAACAATTGTCGCGGATTGCGTCGAAATGCTTGACATTGGTGGATGAACCGAGTGAACTTTTACTTGTTCTTCTACGGAAGCGTTAGACGAAATACGAATCGTCGCCGATGACGACAGCGAACATCGTCTTTCCGCATAAGAACCGTGCACTGCGATCGGCCATCGTACAACTGGGAAGTTGGCAGATGGACGGACGAGTTCACGCTCTTCAACGCGGTTCCTTATTGCAAAATGCAAGTCGACGTAACCGTCGATGAAGGCCCCAGATTGATTCAATGTTGAGTCCCAAGGAGGGAAAGTGGCAACAGCCGCCAAGAAGGCTCCGGCCAAGAAGGCAGTAGCCAAGAAGGCACCGGCCAAGAAGGCCGCCGCCAAGAAGGCTCCGGCCAAGAAGGCAGTAGCCAAGAAGGCACCGGCCAAGAAGGCCGTCGCTAAGAAGGCACCGGCCAAGAAGGCAGTAGCCAAGAAGGCGCCGGCGAAGAAGGCACCGGCGAAGAAGGCCGCAGCCAAGAAGGCACCGGCGAAGAAGGCCGTAGCCAAGAAGGCACCGGCGAAGAAGGCTGCCGCCAAGAAGGCTCCGGCCAAGAAGGCTGCCGCCAAGAAGTAGCCGCCAGCTTTACAGTGCGGTACCAAGCGAATGGGGGGCCGTCGGCCCCCCATTCGCTTCGATTGCGGTCAAGTCCTCGGGCACGTCGACGTCGAATCGCCATGGGCTGTCGGTGATCGTAACGACCTCTAGTCCCAGGCGCTGGGCCTCCCGCGCATGGCGACGCGCCGAGCCGGGGCCGTAGTGGAAGCGGAATGGCAGGCCGGTGGGCAAGGAGAGAACGTTCGTGCCCGTGCCGTGCCGGTCCGCGACAATCGTGACCGTCGCGGTGGGTTCGAATCGACCCAATCCATCGGGGAAGCGCAGGTCGCCGTGGGCGATGGCGATGCGATGGTAGTCGTGCGCAAGGTGTTCATAGGCGAAGGTAACGGCAGCGTTGAGCCCGGTGTGGGGCGAACGAAGCACCGCGGCGCCGTTGGCGACGGCGAAACGTTCGATGTCGTCGGTCTCACACACCACGACCACCGGTAGAGGTTTGCAGCTCGCCAACACGGCGCGCGCCAGCTGCTCGGCGATGGATGCCACGTTCGAGGTGCCCGCCGCGCGTAGCCGGGACTTGGCCGAATCGAACGATCGAAGGGGGACGACGACGACGCGCCGGGGGGCGGGAGCGAAGTGAAGGTCTCCATCGAGTGGGTCCACCTCGCCACTGTACGGCCCGATGGATCGAGCCTCCACCCTCAGCGCCACTCGTAGGATGTCGATCACGACTAGCGGAGGACCGGGAAGTTCAGTGAACGTCGTGCCACCAACCCTCGATGTCGAGACCCAGCTCTTCAGCGATGGCTACCCGTGGATCGGGTCACTCGACGAAGTCGGCACGGGCAGTGCCGTGGGGCCGTGCCACTGCGCCATTGTCGTCATTGGTCCCTCGTGCGGCCCGTTTCCATCGCGGCTTCGCGACAGCAAACTGCTGAGTGCGCCGGCACGCGAGTCATTGGTTCCCGAGATTGAGCGATGGGTGAGCGACTACGCGATCGGATCGGCCAGTGCCCAAGAGATCGACCAGTTCGGACTCACCGCGGCGTTGGGGTTCGCCGGCCGGCGTGCATTGGCACAGCTGAGCGTGGTGCCGTCGATCGTGCTGCTCGATGGTCAACGAGACTGGCTGACCGACAAGCGGCCCAGCCTTGCCGGGGCCGATCTCACTGCGGTGCGCGTCCCTCGCGTCATCACCCGGGTGAAGGCCGACCGGCACTGCGCGAGCGTGGCGGCCGCGAGCGTGCTCGCGAAAGTTCGTCGCGATGCGCTCCTCAGCGAACTTGCGATGCAGTATCCGGGCTACGGGTGGGAGCGGAACAAGGGCTACGTGACGGCGGCTCATCGCGACGCGATCATTCGCTTAGGACTGACCCCTGAGCATCGGCGCTCCTGGAACCTGCTGGGCTGAACGGCGACGGCACCGTCGCTGTACAGCCTCGGCCGCGCGTCGCGTGGGACAATACCCCTATGCCAAAGTCCAAGGCCATCGTGGCCGCCATGCTCCTGGTCGCTGCGATTCCGCTGACCATGGCCGCTACGTATACGAGTGCGTCCGCTGCGCCGACCTCGATGACCGTGGCCGAAGCGCCGGGTGCGACTCCGAACTACATCTTTCCGTTCATGAGCTGCGCGTACGACACGTCCAACAACGTCAACTACCTCCAACGCCTGCTCTACCAGCCGCTCTACTGGTTCGGTGCTGGCTCGTCGACCGCCGAGGTTCCGTCGCTGTCTCTCGCCTCTGACCCCGTGTTCTCCAGGTCGCGCACCACGGCGACGCTCACGGTCAAGCCCTGGCGATTCGCCGACGGACAGTACGTCACCGGTCGTTCGGTGATGTTCTTCCTAAACCTGTGGGTTGCCGACCCCACGGGATTCTGCCCGTTCGAGCCCGGCCTTGGGATCCCGGGCGAGCTGCGGGGCGCGACGGCCGTGGGCAACACCGTCCATCTGTATTTCACGCGTCCGGTCAATCCAACGTGGATGGTCAGTGACTTCCTCTCGCTGGTCACACCGCTTCCTGAAGCGTGGGACCGCACCTCGGCCAGCACGGCCGCGAACTGTTCGGCCGGTGCTCCCCGAGTGGCGGCCACGGTGGCCACCTGCAGAGCGGTGGGGGCGTACCTCGAGTCCATCGCGACGGCGACGACGACCTTCACGAACGGGTTCTGGCGAAGTGGGGTCGACGGTCCCTGGATCCTCAGTGCGCTCGATTCGTCGGGCAACGCAACCTTCAGCGTGAACCACGGCTACTCGGGGACCGTCCACCCCCACCTATCGACGTTCAGCGAAGTCGCCTATCGATCGGCGACCCAG
>JAKBCI010000069.1 GCA_021807965.1 Actinomycetes bacterium | reverse complement strand
GGTTTCCCCCTTGGGCGTTGGAACCGGCCCTCGGGGAGAATCTACACGGGTCGCTCGACATCGATGACGCGGCAACAGTGGGGTGAGCGACGGGGGTCGAACCCGCGACCTCCAGGACCACAACCTGGCGCTCTAACCAACTGAGCTACGCCCACCAAGAGATACCAGTATGGCACAGCGGGTCCAGAGTGCCCGTGCCACCACAACCACGCAAACTTCGGTACGCTTCGATCACGCCTCCGTAGCTCAACTGGATAGAGCAGACGGTTTCTACCCGTCAGGTTGCGGGTTCGACTCCTGCCGGGGGCACGTATGGCGAAGGGGGGTTGGGGGCTCCACTTGTGCGAATGATGCACAGGACGTTACGTAATTCGTTTTTGCTGGCGTAAGGCTTGGTGAGCAGCCGTCTCGCAACGACCCCGCCAGGTCGGACATTTGAGTGGTCGGAGGAACGTCGGATGAAAGTGCAGCACCGCATTGTTGCCGCCACGGCGCTGTCACTGGCGCTCGTCGTTAACGGTGCTTCGACGACGGCGTTCGCCGGTGGCGCGAAACCCGCACGTCTCGTCATTGGCGCCGGTGCGTCGGCACTGTATTGGAGTAACCCGATGCCGCTCGGTACGGGCACGCGCTACGGCACGGTGAAGATCACCAGTGGCGTTGTGATCGCACGCGTACGTCAACTGATCAACGCCATTCCGGTGTCCGACTATGGCGCGAACCAGATTTGCCCGATGGACGTGATGGTGCCCGTGGTTATCCGTTTTTCGCGATCGACCGCCGTCGCGGCGTTCGCCGCTGTCGTCTTCCAATTGGGTGGTTGCCCGACGGCGACGGTCTACCAACACGGCGTCGCCCAACACCCGACGCTCGGCGGGTGGGCGCTCGCGAAACAGTACGCCGCAATAGAGAAGCTGATCTTGGACCGGGGGACCCCACTCGCGTGACCGGCGGCGCACTGGTCCAGTGATGTCGGTCGGTTTCCTCTTGTGACCGAGACCACGTACGCCGATCATTCGTGGACCGGCCCGCTGGGACGAGGGCGGACATCGTGGCGTGACCGTGCCGACACCTCATCGGAGAATTCCTCAGTTGGCTCGCGGTGGGCCACCGCGCCTTCGCTCAGCGTGCCGTGGGGCGACCGCGCAGTGACGCCGTGCTCAGTCAGTGTCGGGTGTCACGTGGATTGACGGGTGTTCAGTTGATGGTGGGGACCCGTGGCGTCCACTGGATGCCGCCGTCGGACGTACTCCACAGCGTGGAGGGATTGCCGAAGTTGGCGAAGGGTTGCCAACTGATATCACACCACTCCGCGAAACTACGTAGTAATGAACGTGAGTGAGTGGGCAGATGTGCAAGGGATCCATCCTCAGACCGCGTATCGGTGGTTCCGTGAAGACACTGCCGGTGCCCGCGCGTCAGATCGGGCGCTTGATTCTGGTCGGCGATCTCGAAAGCGCTGCATTCCAGAGTGGGTCGACCGTCATTTATGCGCGGGTCTCATCAGCCGATCAGCGACGAGACCTCGATCGCCAAGTCGCGCGGGTCGCCACGTGGGCGACAGCGAACGGCCACTCGATTGACCGGGTCGTCACCGAAGTTGGCTCCGGTCTCTACGGAAAGCGACGCAAATTCCTCGCCCTGCTTAGCGACGCATCCGTGACGACGATTGTCGTCGAACATCGTGATCGCTTTGCCAGGTTCGGCTCCGAGTACGTCGCTGCGTCGTTGCACGCCAACGGACGACGACTGGTTGTGGTCGACGACGCGGAAGTCGACGACGACCTCGTTAGTGACATGTCTGAGGTGCTTACCTCCGTCTGTGCTCGCCTCTATGGTCGCCGTGCCGCCACCCACCGAGCGGCGAAAGCCCTCGCGGCAGCTCAGGAGTCCGACGATGCCGCGTAGGTACTGTCCACCCGACGGCCAGATCATTCAGGCGTTCACCTTCGCGCTCGA
Source organism: Actinomycetes bacterium (assembly GCA_021807965.1). The sequence goes on along the minus strand of JAKBCI010000069.1, from coordinate 6,117 downwards.
TCCAACGTCCGAACAGGCAGCTCAAATCGGCCGATTCTTCGGCGCACGCCGCAAGGCCTTTAACTGGACGCTCGATCAGCTAAAGACCGACCTCGAGCGCTACCGCGAGACCGGTGAATCGGGTCCCGTGCCCTCGTTCTACTCGATGCGTAAGAGCTGGAACGCGCACAACAACGCCGTCTGCGTGAATGACGAGACTGGTGAGGTCTGGTGGCGAGAGGTCTCCAAGGAGGTCTTCGCCGACGGCGTGCGCGGAGCCACCGACGCCTACTGGCGCTGGCAAAAGTCACGCTCGGGGAAGATTTCCGGCCGCCGGGTCGGCTTCCCACGGTTCAAGAAGCGTGGCAAGGACCGCGACCGTTTCTCTTTCACTACCGGCCCAATGAGGCTCGAAGCTGACCGGCGTCACCTCACGATCCCGGTCCTCGGCACTATCCGCACCCACGAGAACACCCGACGCCCCGAACGGCTCACTTCGCTGGATCGAGCCAAGATCCTCGGCGTCACGGTCTCTCGACAAGGAGAGCCCATTATCGCCGCCGTCAGAGTTTCGGTCGCTCGCCCCCAGCAGGCCCACGTCACGCGTGCAGCTTCGGTGGTCGGCGTCGACGTCGGAGTTCGACGTCTGGCGACCGTCGCCACCACCAGCGAGGTGATCGGCAAACTCGCCAACCCCAAGGCTCTCGAGCACCGACTTAAGGAACTGCGCCGGCTCCAGCGTCAACGAGCTCGTCGCACGCGCGGCTCGCGCCAGTATCAAGAGGCCGCCGCCAAGATCGCCCGCCTCCACGCCGAGGTGGTAAACCTGCGCCGTCACACCATCCACGTCTTCACCACCGACCTCGCCAAAACCCACGGCGTGATCGTGGTCGAAGGACTGAATGCGGCGTCACTGCTGCAACAGAAAGGTCTACCCGGTGCCCGTTCGCGCCGGCGTGGCCTCTTCGACGCGGCAATGGAAGAGATCCGTCGTCAGCTTCGATACAAGTGCCCCTGGCATGGGTCACGGCTGATCGAAGCCGACCGGTTCCATCCTTCGTCCAGGACGTGCCACGACTGTGGTCACGTCCAAGCCATTGGTTGGTTGGAACACTGGACCTGTGAGGAATGTTCTTCCTTACACCAGCGCGATGACAACGCAGCCATCAATCTCGCCCGTTGGGCGAGCCTGGGCTCAGTTGGAGCCCCGGTGAAGCGTGGAGCCGAGCATCAGACTGAGTCTCACTCAGCGGCTGGCGATGACACGCGAAAGGGAAGTCCGGCGTTAGCCGGGCCGAACAACTCCGTGAGGAGTGCAGCATGAGTGGACTCACTAAAGTGCACTCGGTTGCAACGGCTCGAGGATAATGGTCCGCGAAGCACTGAAGAAGATCGGTGCCTGGGTAGCGCTATCGGTCGAGCCGATCGTCGGCTTGGCGAGCTGCCAGTGTCTGGCATGATCTCGGCTCACGAGCAGGGACATGCGATCGCCCGACAGGAAGACGGCGTTCGTCGGTTCGGCGACCACAGCGCCCACGTAGCCTGCGTTCACTACCGGGCTCGGGCAACGGTGCCGAGGCTACGGTGGCCAGGGCCAGACGAAGGGCTAGGTGAACCCGGCGTAGCGGCACCGACGTGAGCGTGGATCTAGATGACGTATAGCGGGTTCAAGTGGTCGGGGCGCCCGGATTCGAACCGGGGACCTCGTGCTCCCAAAGCACGCGCGCTAACCAAGCTGCGCTACGCCCCGCGGCGTCGTCTCCTTCGTGCGACAGGCTACTACGCGGTGTTGCGGGGTTACCGCGTCGCCGTCGGCGACGGGTCAAGGTTGCAGCGCCCGGGGGTGTTCGTGGCGGCCTCTCGTGTCGACGGGGCGCTGGTTCGCGCGATTGCGTGCGTTCTATGGTGAAGTACGAGGTGACCGAGGACCGAGCGGGGAGGACGCGTGCCTTACGAGTGGATCGTCGACGCATTGGACGTGACCTGGAACACCATCGACGGCGTCGTGCGCCCCCAATCGCCGTTCGCGTACGACGCCGCTACGCCGTGTCCCGGTTGGAGCGTGCGCGACGTGCTGAGTCATCTGCTTGGTTTCGAGCAGATGCTCAATGGCGCGACGCCGCCCCAGTTCGACGGCGAGTACCCCGACTACGTGCAGAACGACATCGGACGTCTCAACGAGGCTTTCGTCCAGGCCAATCGCGATCGACCCGGCATCGACGTCCTCGATTCGTTTCGTCGTGCGACCCAGGCGTCACTGGCGCGACTGCGCGCACTATCCCAGGACGACTGGGACCGCGTGGGCTGGAGCCCGGAAGGCGAGCGGCCCTATCACTACTTCCAAGAGACGCGGGTGCTCGACAGTTGGATACACCTCCAGGACATACGAGACGCACTCCTCGAGCCCGCGGACGATCACGGACCGGCGGAGGAAATAGTCGTGAATCGATTCGAAGCGGCGCTGCCGTACGTCGTTGGCAAGCGAATGGCCGCACCCGATGGGTTCTCGATGCAGGTGAACCTAAGCGGACGGTCGGGGCGAACGATCATGCTGGTAATGAATCAGGGTCGTTGCGGTGCCGTTGGCGCACTGGCTAGTCCACCGGCGCTAGACGTGAGTACTCCCGTCGCCCTGTTTTGGCGCCGGGCGGCCGGCCGAATCAGTGCGGAGGCGTTCTTAGAGGCTTCGGCGACCGACGTCCGAGGTGATCACGATGCGGCGAGAGCCTTTGCGCAGGCGCTGCGGGTGATGATTTGAGCGTCGAGCGCTAGGCGGTAGGCTAGCGTCTCCTATGCGCGCAACCGCTTCTCCCGGAGACACCAACCACGTCAAACTCGTCGTCGAGGTGGACGAGGATGAAATGTCCGATGCCATTGACCGAACGGCAAAGACCCTCGCTAGACAGGTCTCCGTCAAGGGATTTCGCAAAGGCAAGGTGCCCAAGAGCGTGCTGATCGCCCATATTGGCGGCGCCGACGTGCTGCGCGGTGAAGCAATCCGTGAGTCGATACCCGACTTCTACGCCCGAGCCGTCACCGAAGCCGCGATCGACCCCATTAGCGAACCGGCGGTTACCGTGACCGCGGGAGAAGACCAGGGTATGTTGGTCTTTGAGGCCGAGGTCGAGGTTCGTCCCGAAGTCGAGATCAGCGGGCAACGCCACCTGCGCGTGACGTTGCCGTCGCCCCAGGTCACCGACGCCGAGGTCGATGCACAGATCGATCAATTCCGCGAGACCGACGCCACGTTGCACGACGTGGAACGCCCCATAGTGACCGGTGACCTGGTGACGATGGACGTGACGGTGACCGAGGTCGCCGCCGACGATCCCTTCGAGATGAGCGACTTCATGTACACCGTCGGCTCGGGCGCCATTGTCAAGGGCGTTGATGAACTCATCATTGGACTACGCGCTGGCGAGAATCTGACGGTGACCGGCCCGGGGCGAAGCGGTGACGACGCGACGTACCTGTTGCGCCTGAAGCAGGTGAAGGAGCGAGTGCTGCCCGCCTTGACCGATGAATGGGTGGCTGAGAGCACGGAGTGGTCGACTGCCGACGAGATGCGCGATGCACTGCTGGACCAGATGCGTCGACGCAAAGTAGTCGAAGCTCGACTAGCGCAGCGCGACGCAGTACTTGTGGCACTCGGCGAGCTGGTGCCCGAGGACGTGGCACCCGAGTCGTTGGTGGCGAGTGAGACCAACGAGCGGCTGCACAATTTGGGGCAGCGGCTGGCTGAGCAGAAGCTCGATCTCGAAACGTTCCTGCAGATCACGAACCAGTCGGCGGACGCCTTGCTCGAGTCGATGCGCAGCGACGCCGCACGCGCGGTGCGGATTGATTTGGCACTGCGGGCGCTGGTGCGCGCCGAGGGACTCGAACCGTCGGAGACCGAGGTTGCCGACGAGATACAGCGTACGGCCGCGGCGATGGGAGTCGGGGCCGACGAGTTGCGCGCCAACCTGAGTGACTCTGGTCGCACGATTGCCTTCGTCGCTGAAGTCGCGAAAATGAAGGCTTCTCGGTGGTTGATCGAGAACGTGACGTTCGTCGATCCCGCGGGCTTGGAGATCGACCGTGCGCTACTGCGCGACGACGAGTCCGCCGACGCGGACGCCTAAGGTGGAGCCGTGACTGAACACTTTCGTGCCCAGAATTACTTGGTTCCTACCGTGGTGGAGTCGTCGAATCGCGGCGAGCGCGCCTACGATCTTTACAGCCGGCTGCTCCGCGAACGAATCATATTCCTCGGCACGCCGATCGACGATACGGTCGCGAATCTGATCTGTGCTCAGATGCTCTTTCTGGAATCCGAGGATCCCGAGAAGGACATCAATCTCTACATCAACTCTCCAGGCGGCGATATCACGGGTCTGCTCGCGATTTACGACACCATGAAGTACATCAAGCCCGACGTATCCACGTTTTGCTTTGGTCAAGCGGCTTCGGCCGCCGCGGTGCTGCTGGGCGCCGGCGCCAAGACGAAGCGCTACGCGCTGCCGCACGCCCGGGTGCTGCTACATCAGCCGTGGGGTGGCGTGGGTGGTCAAGCGTCGGACATTGAGATTCAGGCGCGCGAGATTTTGCGGATGAAGGACATGCTGAATCAGATGCTCGCCAACGACACTGGCCAGTCGGTCGATCGAATCACCAAGGACACCGACCGGGATTTCATCATTGGGGCCGACGAAGCCGTCGAATACGGCCTGATCGACGAGGTGATCAGCGCGCGACCGTAGGTTCCCGCTTTAGGAGTGGCTTACTCCTAGGATGGTTTGGTCAGGTCGTGGCGGAGGATATCGGTGGCAAAGTTTGGCGAAGGCAGCGACCTCATCAAGTGCAGTTTCTGCGCAAAAGGTCAAAAGCAGGTCAAGAAGCTCATCGCGGGGCCCAGCGTGTACATCTGCGACGAGTGCATCGACCTATGCAACGACATCATCGCCGACGAGTTTGGTGACCGCCCAGAATTTGTTCTGGACGCGTTGCCGACGCCACGCGAGATCTCATCGTTCTTAGACGACTTCGTGGTTGGCCAGGTGGAAGCGAAGAAGATCCTGGCCGTAGCTGTCTACAATCACTACAAGCGGATCCAGACGGGACCGCTGCACGACGACGACGTCGAAGTCGCCAAGTCCAACGTGTTGTTGCTGGGACCCACCGGATGCGGCAAGACCTTCCTGGCCCAGACACTGGCGCGAATGCTCAACGTACCATTCGCTATCGCCGACGCCACGGCGCTCACGGAGGCGGGCTACGTCGGAGAAGACGTCGAGAACATCCTGCTCAAGTTGCTGGCGGCTGCGGACTTCGACGTGAAGCGTGCCGAGCGCGGCATCATCTACATCGACGAGATCGACAAGATTGCCCGTAAGGCGGAGAATCCTTCGATCACCCGCGACGTGTCGGGCGAGGGCGTCCAGCAGGCGCTCCTTAAGATTCTCGAGGGCACGGTCGCGAGCGTTCCGCCCCAGGGCGGTCGCAAGCATCCGCATCAGGAATTCATCACCATCGACACGTCCAACATCTTGTTCATCTGCGGTGGAGCTTTCGCCGGACTCGAGTCAATCATTGAGCGGCGGCTCGGCAAGAAATCGATTGGGTTCAATGCGCCCGTGGAGTCCAAGCGTGCCGGGGACATTGAACTCTTCCGACACGTGCTTCCCGAAGATCTGATGAAGTTCGGACTCATCCCCGAGTTTATTGGCCGCCTACCCGTTATCGGTGCCGTGCAGCAACTCGATCGGACGATGCTCATCCAGGTGCTCACCGAGCCGAAGAACTCATTGGTTAGGCAGTTTCAGCAAGTTCTCGCGGCGGACGGCGTCGAATTGGTTGTCGAGCCTGACGCCCTGTCGGCGATCGCCGACCTGGCCCTCCAGCGCGGCACCGGAGCCCGGGGCCTTCGTTCCATCTTGGAGAGTGTGCTGCTCGAGACCATGTTCGACGTGCCCGGTCGCAGAGACGTCGTACGTTGCGTCGTGACTGGTGAGTCGGTACGAGATCGAGTGTCGCCGACGTACGAACTGCGAAAGACGACGCGTACTCGTCGCGCGAGTTAGGCCGTGCGATTTGAGACGTACGGCACGGCGTTGGCGTGGCTGGAATCGCACGTTGACTTCGAGCGGGTGTCGCCGA
>JAKBCI010000068.1 GCA_021807965.1 Actinomycetes bacterium | reverse complement strand
GGTATCCTGCGCCCATGATCGATCTGGCGCACGAACGCGCGGAAGCGCTCGCGCGATACAGAGAGCTCGCGCGTACGCCGACGTGAGCGACTTCGGCGTCTACGTGCACGTGCCCTTTTGTGCGCACCGCTGCGACTACTGCGCGTTTGCCACGTACGCCGATCGCGACGAACTGATGGATGACTACGTCGACGCGGTGTGCACGGAGCTGTCCTGGCACGCCGAGGAAACCCCGCCCGCGACCTCGGTGTACTTCGGCGGCGGCACGCCGTCGCGGCTGGCCCCCGACCAGCTCCTGCGCATTCTCGGGGCCATCAAACGCGTGGATGGCGCTGAGGTCACGGTGGAATGCAACCCCGAAGATGCCTCGCTCGAACGGCTCGTTGCCTATCGCCACGGGGGCGTGAATCGGATGTCGTTTGGCATTCAGTCGACGCGGCCCGCGGTGCTCGCCGATCTTGGCCGACGACACGGCGTGGGGGCGCATCACGAGGTCGCCGCGGCGGTCACCGCGGCGGGCTTCGCCACCTGGAACATGGATTTGATTATCGGCTCGCGCGCCGAAACGCTCGAGGACGTTGCGGCGACTCTGGACGATCTCGTCGGACTCGCGACGCCGCCGCCTCACCTGAGCTGCTACGCGTTGACGCCGGAACCGGCGACGCCCCTCGGACGCGACCCGGCTCGTCACCCCGACGAGGACGCGACGGCTGACGCCTACGACCTCGTAGGGTCCACGCTGGAGGCTGCGGGCTACCTATGGGAGGAGATTTCGAACTGGGCTAAGCCGGGCCACGACTGTCGCCACAACCACCTTTACTGGGATCAGGGCGACTACCTGGGCGTCGGATCGGCGGCGCACTCGCACCGCGCGGGTCATCGATGGTGGAACGTACGCACGCCGGACCGCTACATCGCGCTTATTCGAGAGGGCCGTCGGCCGACGGGCGGCGAGGAGTACCTCGACGAGTCGACGAGGCAATTCGAAGGCGCGTCGCTGGCGTTGCGCACGACTCGCGGCGTTCCCGTGGAGGCGTTTGCGTCGCTCGAGGAAATTAGGCACCTCGTGACCGTGCGTGACGGAGTGGTGACCCTCGCGCCGGCGGGACGGTTGTTGGCCAACCAGGTGATCGTCCGCCTCAACGGTTCGCGGGCGTCCGGTAACCTGGATCGATGACCGCCGAACCGGACCCCGATCTGCTCGAGAAGGTGATCAATCTCGCGAAGCGGCGAGGATTCATCTTTCCGTCGGCGGAGATCTACGGTGGATTCCGCTCGACGTACGACTACGGTCCCCTCGGGGTCAACATGCTGCGCAACGTCAAGCAGGCGTGGTGGCGATCGATGGTGCAGCTGCGAGACGACGTGGTGGGTCTCGACGCGGCGATCCTCGGGCCACCCGCGGTGTGGGCGGCGTCGGGCCACCTCGCGACGTTCACGGATCCGCTGGTCGACTGTCGACAGTGTCACGAGCGCTGGCGAGAAGACAAGATAGACGGCGTTTGCCCCAACTGTGGCGGCACGATCTTCACCGAGGCTCGGGCCTTCAACCTGATGTTCAAGACGCAGGCGGGTCCCGTCGAGGGCGAGGGGGCTACCGCCTACCTTCGCCCAGAGACGGCCCAGGGCATGTTCACCAACTTCCTGAACGTACTCACCACGAGCCGGCGACGCCCCCCCTTCGGTATCGCTCAAGTCGGCAAGTCATTTCGTAACGAGATCACGCCGCAGAACTTCGTCTTTCGAACGCGCGAGTTCGAGCAAATGGAGATGGAGTACTTCGTTGCGCCGGACGAAGCCGAGACCTGGTACCGGTACTGGATCCAGAACCGGTACCAGTGGTACGTCGACCTCGGGATTCCCGTGGACCGGTTGCGTTTGCACGAGCACGCCAAAGAGGATCTCTCGCACTACTCGCGCGGTACGACCGACATCGAGTTTCGCTATCCCTGGGGCTGGGACGAGCTCGAGGGAGTGGCCAACCGCGGCGACTACGACCTCACGCAACACGCCAACGCCTCGGGAACTGCGCTCGAGTATTTCGATGCGCAGGCCGGCGTGCGCTACACGCCGTATGTCATCGAGCCAGCGGCCGGGGCTACGAGGGCCATGATGGCGTTCCTGCTCGCCGCCTACGAAGAGGACGAAGTCGAGGGTGAGCGGCGTACGGTGCTGCGACTCGACTGGCGGCTGTCGCCCTACCAGGTGGCCGTGCTCCCACTGTCGAAGAAGCCGGAACTCGAAGGTGTCTCGCGCGAGATTCTGGCGGCGCTGCGGCCGTGGTTCATGTGTGACTTCGACGTCACCCAGTCAATCGGTCGCCGTTACCGCCGCCAAGACGAGGTGGGCACACCCTACTGCGTGACGGTGGATTTCGCGAGCGTAGAGGACCGAGCGGTCACCGTTCGCGATCGAGACACGACCGGCCAGGTTCGCGTCGCGATCGCCGACCTCGTCGACGTGCTGCGTCAACGGATGAGCCCGGCGTAGATCGGCTACACGGTCCATCGACCTCGGAGGCGCGTTCGCGAACGGCCGACTAGTTGACCACGATCAGTCCTCGCATACTCGACGCGAAGCCCACGGCCGCCGTCGCGACGCAGTGCCCGCCGGCACAGCTGACGTCGTCGATTTGACCGATCCCAGCCGGTAGCGCTTCGCTCGCCCACGTTCGTCCGCCGTCGGACGTCGCGAGGATCGTGCCGTAGAGGCGGCTGGCCGATCCGGCTGCGCCGGCCGCGACGCAGTGCAGGGCGGATGCGCACGAGACGGAGAGCAGCGCGATAGTCGGGGGCGGCGTCAGCATCACCCACTGACGCCCGCCGTCGGTCGTGCGCGCCACGACGCCGTGGCCTAGCGTGCTGTCCGCGCTGGAGCCGACGGCGACGCAGGTGGCGAACGTCACGCACGATACGCCAAAGATTTGAAAGAATCCTGGCGGCATGGGGTCACTCGACCACTCGGTCGAACCTGGCCCGAGGGTGAGCGCCGCCCCCGTGGCTCCGCACGGGTGGGGATTGTTGAGACAGTGGCTGAAATCGAAGCCAACGGCGTGACACGAGTTGGCCTCGCACGTGAGGGCATTGGGTTGCCACAGGGTTGGCTCGGACACAACCGACGCCGTCCAGGTGGCGCCACCGTTCACGGATGACGCGGCAACGAGTCCCGTCGCGTTGGGATTGGTGGGTGGTGGAACCATCGTGCAGCCCGGACCGCAACTGGTGGGACCCGAGGTCACCGGCGGCAGGCGGCCCGTGCCGAGGGCGACGCAGTGCTCGCCGGCCGAACACGACACGCTAAACAGTTGCACGCCACGCATCGGCGTCGCGAAGGGCGTCGGTGGCTGCGCACGCCGCCAGGTGGCGCCACCGTTGTGCGTGTCGACAATGAAGCCGACGGAACCCGTTTCGGGATTTCCCGACTCGCCGACGGCGACGCAGTTCGTCTCGCTCGAGCACGACAGGCTCGAGAGCACCGAAATTCCCGGAGGCGCTGGCAGCGATTCGGTGCGCCACGTGAGGCCACCGTCAACGGAAGCGGCGACGCCGGGGTGCCCGTGAGCGGCGAGCGTCACCCAGCAGCGACTGGCGTTGACGCAGTCAAGGGCGCCGTAGGTCTGTCCGGCCACGCTCGGCGCTCTCGCGACGCGCCACGACGTCGCGGCGTCGGCGGACGTGAGCAACCCGAGAGTCACCGCAACGGCGAGCAGCGAGATCTTCCGAACGAGCACTATCCCCCCCACCCCCGCGCAGTCGACGGGGACGCGTACCTCGATACTGTACGTCGCCCGATTAATCGACGGTGGTCACGGTTCGAGTTGGGGTGTCGCGCGTCGCTCGACGGGGTGGGCACTGCCGAGCCACTCGACCAACACGGCCGCGAGTAAGGCGGCACCGAGCAGCCCCCCCAGCCAGCAGTCGCCCACCCATCCGTACGTGGCGTAGAGCTGTCCCGAGCCGTAGCTGCCTAGTGACGCCCCGACAAAACAGCTCACCATGTAGGCGCTATTGATACGGCTGCGCGAGTCGGTAACCAACGCGTAGATGACTGATTGGTTGGTGACGTGCAGGCCCTGCACGCCCGCGTCGAGGACGATGAGGCCGAGCGCCATCCACCACAGCGAGTCGCGGCCCAGGGCGACGATGAGAAAGGCCAACGCGATGAGGCCCGACGCCACCGCGGTCGAGTAGCGGGCGGGTCGGCGGTCGGCAACGTGTCCACCCACGTTGGCGGCCACCACTCCCGCCACACCGAAGAGCCCGAAGAGCCCGATGACGCCGTTCGCGTAATGGAACGGTGGTCCCGCGAGGTGGAACGAGAGCGTGGTCCACAAGACACTGAACGCCGCGAACGCGCCGCCGCCGTACATCGCGCGCCGACGTAGGAGTGGCTCGCGACGCACTAGGTGTACTCCTCCGGCGACCAGCAAGCCGTAGCGCACGTGGACGCGCGGTGGCTCGGCGGGTAGGAATCGGTACAGAACGACGCCGGTCACGCCCAGGGCGATCGCCGCGATCCAGTAGACGGCTCGCCAGCCTACGGCCTGGGCGACGACACCGGCTGCAGTTCGCGACAGCAAGATGCCGATGAGCAGTCCGCTCATGACGCGCGCGATTACCCGGCCTCGCTCGGCCGGCGCGGCTAAGTCGGCGGCGAAGGGCACGATCGTCTGCGCGCCAACCGAGGTCAGTCCAATCACGAGTGTGATCGCGGCGAACCAATCGAATGACGTGATGACCGACGCCACGGCCATCGTGACCGCGGCGGCGACAAACACGGCGCCGAGCAGCGTTCGTCGCGCGATCAGGTCGCCGAGCGGGAGGACTAGCGCGAGGCCCACGGCGTACCCCGCTTGGACGAGGGTCATGAGCAGCGCCGCGCTCACAGTGGAGACGTGAAAGTCGCTGCGCACCGAGTGCAGCAGGGCTTGGAGGTAGTAGAGATTCGCGACCATGACACCCGTGGCGACTGACATCAGTGCCACGAGTCCCGACGATGGTTGTCGACCTGGTTTCACCGAACGCCTCGCAGTACGCGGCGTGGCACGCCTACGCGGGGCTGTTCGTCGAGGGGAGCGAGTACGTTACTTGGGCCTTGGCGACGAGCTCGGCGTGGCCGCGTGAGAAGAGTTCAACCTCGGCGACGGCGAGCCGGCGCCCCAGCTTGAGCACCCGGGCGCGAGCCATGACGTCAACGAGAGCGGGCTTGCGCAGAAAGTCGATGTGCAGACTGGTCGTGACCGCCAGCAGTACGGGGCCGATGCGGGACATGATCGCCAGCCACGCTCCCGTGTCGGCGAGCATCATCATTGTGGGCCCGGACAGGGTACCACCCGGCCGGCCGTGCTGGACGTCAATGGTCTGGCTCACGATGACGTGGTCGTCGGTAACCTCCTCCACGTGCGGTACCACGTTGCCGGGAAACGCCTCAACGAGGATCGCTTGGAGCTCGCTGACGTCGAGCAGGGGCATGGGCTGAGCTACGCCGCTCGACGGTATCGATTGGTGGCGAGCGGCGCGAGAATGAGCAGCGCTCCGAGTCCCCACGCGAGGGTCAGCCAGACGGCGCTGCCCGTCGGCTCGCCGAGCATCAAGCCACGCACCGCGTCAGCGGCCTGGGAGACCGGTTGATTTCGGGCGAAGGCCTGTAGCCAGCTCGGCATCGTCGACACCGGCACAAAAATCGACGAGGCGAAAGTCATGGGAAAGATGATCGGAAACGTCATGGCCTGTGCCGTCTCGGAGTTCGGTGCTGCGAGCCCAACGTAGGCGAAGCCCCACGAGAGGGCGAAGGCGAAAAACAGCATCAGCAAGCTGGCGCCAATGTACGGACTGATTCCGCCGCCGGGGCGGAACCCGACCGCTACGCCTACGACGGTGATAACGACCAGCACGAGCACATTGCGCAGTAGATCGGCGATCGTGCGACCACCCAATACCGCCATGCGGGCCATGGGCAGCGCTCGAAACCGCTCAATGAGGCCACGCTGCAAATCCTCAGCGAGCCCGATCGCCGTGCCCACCGCGCCGAAAATGGTCGTCTGCACGAGAATACCGGGAATGAGGTAGTTCACGTACTGACCATTGGGAACCGGGATAGCGCCGCCGAACACGTAACGGAACAACAAGACGAACATCACGGGCTGAATTACCGCGAAGACTAGCGAAATCGGTATGCGCACGAGGGTGAGCAGGTTGCGCCGCGCGATGGTCATCAGGTCGCTCACCACCCATCGCAGCGAGCTCTTGGGTACTTGGTGGGGTGCGGCGTCGATGGTCATCGCGGCAACGTACTGGCGAGAGGAGCACCGCGCTCGCCGTCGGCGCGGTCCTCGGTCCGGTGACCCGTCAAGTTGAGGAAAACGTCGTCGAGGCTCGGCTCGCGCAGTACGAGTCCGGCGAGCGCGACCCCGGCGGCGTCCAGGCGGCGAAGCGCTTCGGCCGCCTTTGCTGGTCCGCCGTCGACCGTGAACTCCACCACGAGCCCCTCCACGATCGCCGGCTGCGCGCCGAGGCCATTGACGAGTTCAAGCCCGCGCAACGCGTCGCCGACCGACTCGAACGTCAGGGACAGCACGGTAGTGCCGAGACGATTCTTTAGCTCCCGTGAGGTTCCCTCAGCGATGATGCGACCGTGATCGAGGACGACGAGCTGTGTAGCTAGTCGATCGGCCTCTTCGAGGTACTGCGTCGTAAGTAGGACCGTCGTGCCACCCTCAACGAGCTGCTCAATGATGGCCCACAGGTCTTGGCGACTCTGGGGATCGAGACCGGTCGTCGGCTCATCGAGGAAGAGCAGGGGAGGATTGGCGACGAGCGCGGCGGCGAGGTCAAGCCGCCGACGCATGCCCCCCGAGTAGGTCTTCACGTTGCGCGCGGCCGCGTCGGTGAGGCCGAACTGGTCAAGGAGTGCGTTGGCCCGCGACCGTACGGTGGAACGGTCTAGGTGGTTGAGTCGTCCAATCATCCGGAGATTCTCGTAACCCGTGAGATTTTCGTCGACGGTGGCGTACTGACCAGCCAGCCCGATGCTGCGCCGAACGGCGTCGGGCTCGCGCACGACGTCAAAGCCGTTGACGTGCGCCGAGCCGGAATCAGGCGCGAGGATCGTGGAGAGGATACGAACCATCGTGGTCTTACCCGATCCGTTGGGGCCCAAGAGGCCGAACACCTCCCCTCGAGGCACCCGCAAGCTGACGCCGTCAAGCGCGCGCACGGCCCCCTTCTTGAAGGTTCGAACGAGGTTGCGCGCATCGACGGCGAATTCGGACACGGCTGGCAGTCTAGGGGTGCGGCTGGCGGACGAGGTTCGAGGGCTGAAGCGGTACCGTCTAGCCATGGCCATCTCCGAGGGCGACATCGCGGCGGTCCGGTCAGCGACCGACATCGTGGCGCTCATCACCGAGCAGGTGGCCCTGAAGAGGGTGGGGCGACGATGGACGGGGCTCTGTCCCTTTCACGCCGAGAAGACGCCGTCGTTTTCGGTGAATGCTGAAGAAGGTCGCTACTACTGCTTTGGCTGTCGAGCGGCGGGCGATCCGATTGCGTGGGTGCGCGAGACCATGCACTTGGATTTCGTGGACGCGGTGCGCCTGTTGGCCGACCGAGCCGGCATCGAATTGCACGAGGACGCCAACGCCTCGAGAGAGCACAAGGAACGACAGCGGTACTTGAGCGCGATGGAGCAGGCCGTGTCGTGGTACCACCAACGTCTACTGGAGTCACCCGACGCTCGCGCGGCCCGCGAGTACCTGCGAAGCCGCGGCATCGGGGGCGACGTGGCTCGTCGATTTCGCCTCGGTTGGGCGCCTGATGAGTGGGATGCGTTGGTGTCGGCGCTGAAACTCGACGAGCGAACCCTCGCGGGGACGGGACTCGGCTTCGTGAACCAACGAGGCCGTCGACAAGACGCCCTGCGCGGACGGATCATATTTCCCATCTTTGATCCGTCGGGCAAGGCGATCGCGGTCGGCGGCCGCGTGCTGCCCGGTGCGACGCGACGCGACGGCAGTCCCGAAGCCAAGTACAAGAACAGCCCCGAGACGCCGATCTACTCGAAGCGTCGCACGCTCTACGGCCTGAATTGGGC